>DATBBI010000457.1:0-4198 GCA_036271115.1 Trebonia sp. | reverse complement strand
CATGGGATTCGACATCGCGCTGGCCTGCGACAGCCGCTTCATCGGCCCCGACGGCTGGTGCCGACAGGGCTGGGCGAGGATCGGGCTGATCCCCGGCACCGGCGGCGAGCTGTTGCTGCGCATGCGCGCCCCCGGTGCGCTGTGGCGGCTGCTCGACGGCCAGCCGAAGGTCGGCGCCGACATGGCCGAACGGCTCGGCATCGGCGAGGCCACCGACGGGGCGACCGCCAGGGATGCCGCGCTGCGACGGGTGGAGTCGTACGCCGCCTACAGTCCGGCGACGGTCGGCGGGTACATCCGGCTCAACCGGTCCGAGCTGCGGGCGCGGCTGCCCGAGCACCAGGCCGAATGCCTCGCGGCCCAGCTTGAACTGCTCGCGGACCCGGCGTTCCGCGACCGGGCGCGCGCGGCCCTGCCGGGGCGCTGACCAGCGTGGTGTCCCGGCACGACGAGCTGCGGACGGGCGGCGGGCCCAATGACGACGCGCCGCTCGTCCGTTACCAGCTGCACGGGAAGGTCGCCGTGCTGACCATCAACCGTCCCGGGCGGCACAACGCGTGGACCTTTGAGGTCGAGAAGGAGCTGTTCGACCTCGCCGACCGCGCGGATTCCGATGACCGCGTCGGCGCCATCGTGGTCACCGGCGCCGGGACCAGCTTCTGCCCGGGGATGGACATGAAGGTCCTCGCCAGCCTCGGCGCGGGTCCCGGGGTGGCCGCGCGGCCGCGGCCGGCGACGCATCTGCGGACGATGCGGAAGGTGACGGTGGCGGCGATCAACGGGGGATGCGCCGGGGTCGGTCTCGTGCAGGCGCTGTGCTGCGACATCCGGTTCGCCGCCGACGAGGCGCGGATCAGCTGCCCGTTTACCCGGCGCGGCACGCCGGCCGAGTACGGGGTGTCCTGGCTACTCCCCCGGCTGATCGGCCTCGCCGACGCGACGGACCTGCTGCTGTCCGGGCGGACGATCGGCGCGGCGGAAGCGGAGCGGCTGCGCCTCGTGACGCGTACCGCGCCGCGCGCGGACCTGCTCGCCATGGCGGTCGAGTACGCGCAGGACATCGCCGTGCACTGCGCGCCGCTGGCCGTTCAGGCGGTCAAGGCGCAGCTCGCCGCCGACGCCACCGGGGACCTGGCTTCCTCGGTCGCAGACGCGCGGCGCATCGCGCACGAGCCCGCCCGCAGGCCCGACGTGGCCGAGGGCGCGCGCGCCTTCCTCGAGAAGCGGCCGCCCGCCTTCGCGCCACTCCCCGTCCGCGCCAGGCAAGGTGACAACGAGCGTCCCGGGGCTGAGTGCTGACCGTGGACGCGCTCGCCGTCCGCGGGCCGACGTGGGCGCAGATGTACGCCAGGCACGCGAGCGCGGACCGGCCCGCGGTGGTCTCCGCCTCGCGGGCATGGACGTTCCGTGAACTGACCCGGGACGCGGCGGGGTGGGCCGCCTGGCTGGACTCGGCGGGCCTGCCGGCCGGCCGGCCCGTCGCCGTGCTCCTCGGGTCGAGCCCCATGGCGTACGCGCTCCTGCTCGCAGGCGCGCTGACCGGCCGGCCGCTGGCGCCCCTCGGGGACCGGCTGACGACCTCCGAGCTCACCGCCTGCCTGTCGCCGCTCGGGGCGGGCGCGCTCGCGGCCGACGAGGAGCACGCGGCGCTCGGCCGCGAGCTGGCCGCGCGGGCTGGCCTGGCCTGCCATGTGCTGCCGGATGCCGCGCCGGCCGGCGCATGCGTTCTCGACCTCGCGGCCGGCGGCGACGCGATCGCGCTCGTGCTGCACACGTCCGGCACGACCGGCCTGCCGAAGCAGGTCCGCTTCCGGATGGACCGGCTCGGGCTGCGCGCCCGCGTCTACGCCGACCTGCTCGAGCTGCGGCCTGACGACGTCTACTCCTCCTCCCAGCAGTTCCACCACCTCGGCGGCGTCGGGCTGTTGATGGTGGCGATGGCCGTCGGCGCCGCGGTGGTCCCGCCCGTGACGCGTTTTTCCGCGGACTCGTGGACGGCGCTCGGCGAACTCGGGACCACCCATGCCACGCTGGCCCCGGCCATGATCGAGAGGCTGCTCGAGGCAGGGACCATCCGGCTGCCGAAGCTGCGGACCATCACCTACGGCTCCTCGCCGATCCGCCCGGTCACCGCGGCGCGCCTGCTGGCCGAGCATCCCTCGATCGGGCTGCTCCAGGGCTACTCGCAGACCGAGGGCGGCCCGATCACCGCGCTGACGCCGGACGATCACCGCCGCGCCGCGGCGCAGTGCCCCGAGCTTCTCGGCTCGGTCGGGCGAGCCGTGCGGGACACGGAGGTGATCATCCGCCGGCCGGACGGCGATGGCATCGGCGAGGTCCGGGCGCGGGGCGGGCACCTCGCGGCGCCGGCGAGCGACGGGTGGCTGCACACCGGAGACCTCGGGAGGCTCGGCGCGGACGGCTACCTGTACCTGTCCGGACGCAAGGGCGACATGATCATCCGCGGCGGCGAGAACGTGTACCCGGAAGAGGTCGAGAACAGGATCGCGAGCCACCCGGGCATCAGGGAGGCCGCGGTCGTGGGCGCCCCGCACGAGGTCCTCGGCGAGGAGGTCGTCGCGTTCATCGTCCCGGCCGGCCCGGGCGAGTCGCCGGACGCTGGCGAACTGCGCCGGTACGTGCGGCAGGAACTGGCCGGGTTCAAGGTGCCTACCCGGTGGCACGTGGTGGAGGAACTGCCCAGGGGGGCGCTCGGCAAGGTGCTGCGGCGGGCGCTGCGGGCGGCGGCGAGCAGCACACCCGGCGGCTGACGTTCAGCGCGCAGCCGGATGCGGCGGCACCAAGCGATGAGTGACGCAGCGATGGGCTTCCTGCACATCGGCATGAAGGTGCACGACATCGAGCGGACCACGCGGTTCTACACCGCAGTGTTCGGCATCGGCTGGGAGGGGTATCGCACATCGCCTTCACGGTCGAAAACTTGGACGCCGCTATCGCCTCGGCGGCGGAGCGCGGCCTGCGCCTGGTTTCCGAATACCGGTCCGAGCAGGTGGACTTCGCCTTCTTCGCCGGTGACGACCTGGGCGGCCTGCTGGCCCAGCTCGTCCGCTTCAAGGGGCCCAGGCATTCACCGAAAGGCTGAGCCGGGCCGTTTCGTGCTCAGAACAGGCTTTTGCCGTACCCGCCGTCGAGCCGGATCGTCTCGCCGGTCAGGAACGCTGCCCGCTCCGAGCACAGGAACGCGGCCAGCCACCCCATCTCAACCGGGTCGCCCCAGCGTCCTGCGGGCAGCATCGCCCGGTACCACTCCTCGGTCTTGATCCCGGTGCCCGACGCCCGGTAGTCGCGGGACAGTTCGCTGTCGAACGGGCCGGTCGCGATCACGTTGGCGGTAATCCCGTACGGGCCGTACTCCTGCGCCAGGGTCTTCATCACCGCGTTGACCGCGACCCGGATGTTCACCGCCGGCATCGGGTCCTCCAGGTGCGGGGACTTCATGGCGACCGATCCGATGTTCAGCAGCCGCCCCCACCCCCTGGCCTTCATCGCGGGCAGTACCGCCCGGGTCACGTAGACCAGGCTCATCACGAAATTGCGGTAGATCTCCTCGAAGTCGTCGTCCGAGCTGTTCTCGAAGCCGCGCCAGCGGCCTGTAGCCCGGTCCGGCACCGCGCCCGGCGAGTTCACCACCAGGATGTCGGGGTCGCCAAAGCGCTCCCGTGCGGCGCCGACGATGCTCAGCGCGCCGTCCCGCGTGGTCATGTCGGCGACCACTCCGGCCGCCTTCCCGCCGCCGGACGTGATGGCCGCCTCGGTGGCGGCCACCGCGTCTGGGTTCCGGCCCGAGAAGACCACCACGGCGCCTTCCGCCGCGAGCACTTCACTGATGCCGCGTCCGCAGCCGCGGCTCCCGCCGGCGACGACCGCGGTCTTCCCTGACAGGCCCAGGTCCATCGGTACTCCCTCCAACCGTCACCGGCACGATCCGCTCCGAAATATCGTTAGATGATATTGTTATATAGCCGATTCAGTAGGGCCGTCCAGACCGTCTACTCCAGCGAGTCCAGCTGCGCTGGGTTCCCAGCCCGGCCGATCGGCTCGTCATCAGTCGGCTGAGGGGCGGTCAGCGGAGGATGCACAGGCCTCCGTCGAGCATCAGTGTGGCGCCGGTGAGGTAGCTCAGGTCCGGGCTGACGAGCGCGACGACCGCTCGCCGGATGTCGTCTTCGCAGTCGCC
>DATBBI010000456.1:0-1769 GCA_036271115.1 Trebonia sp. | reverse complement strand
GTCGAAGACACCTGCCAGCCCGGCGGGCTCGGCGCGGTCCGGGAGGTCCGCGAGGAACATGGCGAACCGGTCACCGAACCACCCGCGCCACTGCTCCTCGGAGTACGCCGCTTCGCGCTCGTACGACGACGCGAACGCGCTAGGCGCGTCCCGCAGCGCGGCCAGCCGGACGTCACGCACCAGTTCCCAGTCGCCCGGTCCGATCGCGCGCACCGACACCATCCGCGCCGCTCAGCTCCCGACGTTGGAGGTGAGCCAGGAACAGACGTCGGCGCTCGTTCGGAAAAATTCTGTGACTCTGTCTGCGGCGGATGGTTCCCTGAGCCACGGGCCAGGATCCCAGTGCTGCCACGTGGTCAGGCCCTTGTGCCTGAGCAGGCCGATCCGCGGGTGGTCCGGCGGGTAGCCGCGAGGTGCCGACTTGAGCGACTCGTGGCCGTGGATCTCGACGCCGGCCTTCTCCAGCTCGGCGATGATCGCCTCGAGGTCCGCGCCGGTGCCGTCGGCGGCGACCGCCGCGCGGTACCTGGCGAGCTGGTCAGGTTCCAGGTGCCACATGCCGGCCCCGGCGCCGAGGCCGTCGGCGGAGAACTGCACGTAGCTGGCGCGGCCGATGACCGCGCCGATGTGCGTCTTGTACGGGGTCTTGTCCGCGCTGAACCGGATGTCCCGGTACGGGCGGAAGATCTTCGCCTCGCCGAACTCGGGCGCGAGCAGTTCGGTGAGCTCCTGCATCGGGCGCAGCACGGCGCCCTCGTAGACCGCCTTGTGGCTGGTCCAGTACGACTTTGAGTTATCCGCCTCGAGGCCCTCGTAGAATTCCACTGCCTCGGCCGGCCATCCGCCGAACGCCATGGCCTCACCCTACTCGTAGGCTCGGGTCCATGCTGGTGACCAAGGGCGAGTATGCGATCGACGACGACCCGGGGCGGATTGACCTGGACGTGGTGCACGGCTTCCTCACCACGTCCTACTGGGCCGAAGGGGTGCCGCGCGACGTGGTCGCGCGGTCCGTGGCGAATTCCCTGGTCCTCGGCCTTTACCAGGCCGGCGGCCAGGACGGCCAGGGCGCCCAGGTCGGCCTGACCCGCGTCGTCACCGACCGGGCCACGTTCGCCTGGGTCGCTGACGTGTTCGTGCTGCCCGGTCACCGGGGCCGCGGGCTCGCGCACTGGATGATCGAGACGCTGCTCGCGCACCCGGACATGGCGGGCATGCGCCGGTTCATGCTGGCCACCTCCGACGCGCACCAGGTGTACGCGGACTGCGGCTTCACGCCGCTCGCCGCCCCAGGACGCTTCATGGAGATCGTGCGCCCGCTGCGTGAGCTATACGCGGAGGCTTAGCGTCCGTCGAACGCGATGACGCGGTCGGTGAACGAGTTCCGGAACTTCCCGTCCGGGTCGTAGCCCGCCATCAGGCGGCGGAACGCCGCCATCCGCGGGTAGCTCGCCACGATCCGTTCCGGCGGCAGGGTGAACAGCTTGCCCCAGTGCGGCCGGGGATCGAACGGCGCGAGCCGGTCCTCGATGGTCGGCAGCAGCGCGGTGACCGCGGCCGGGTCCTTGCGCCAGGTGAAGTGGAACGCCGCCGTATCCCGGCCGTAGCACGGGCTCAGCCAGTAGTCATCGGCGGCGACCGTGCGAAGCTCGCAGACCAGCAGCAGCTCGGCGATCTTCGGCGCGAGGCCGTCGAGCGCGGCGAGGGCGGCGACCGCCTGGTCGCGGGGCACCAGGTATTCGGTCTGCAGCTCGTCGCCGGCACTCGGG
>DATBBI010000455.1:0-3655 GCA_036271115.1 Trebonia sp. | reverse complement strand
CGCCGCCTCGGGCACGGACGGCGAGGGGGCGCCTGCTACCTCGAAGCCGGCGTCGGCGATCATCGCCAGGTCCGCGGCGCCTGGCTGGCCTTCGCTGGTGAGGTAGTCACCGAGGAAGATCGAGTTGACCACGTGCAGGGCCAGGGGCTGCAGGGAGCGCAGGTGGATCTCGCGGCCGCCGGCCAGGCGGACTTCCACGTCGGGGTTCATGAAGCGGACCATCGCCAGGATGCGCAGGCAGCGCTGCGGGGTCAGCTCCCACTTACCCGCCAGGGGTGTGCCATCGAACGGGATCAGGAAGTTGACCGGCACCGAGTCTGGCGACAGGGCGCGCAGCGCGAACGCGACGTCCACCAGGTCCTCGTCGGTCTCCCCCATGCCCGCGATCAGGCCGGAGCACGGCGACAGGCCCGCCTCCTTCGCGGTGGTGACGGTGGACACGCGGTCCGCGTACTCGTGCGTGGAGCAGATGTCGGCGTAATGGCCGCCGGATGTGTTCAGGTTGTGGTTGTAGGCCGTCGTCCCGGCCGCGGCCAGCCGGTCCGCCTGGCCGGCGGAGAGCAGGCCGAGGCAGGCGCACACCTCGACGTCGGGGTGCTGGGACTTGAACGCCTCGATCGACTCGCACACCCGGTCGACATCCCGGTCGGTCGGGCCGCGGCCGCTGGCGACCAGGCACACGCGCCTGGCGCCGCCGGCTACGCCGGCGGACGCGCTCGCGACGATCTCGTCGGTCTTGAGCCAGGTGTACTTGAGCACCTCGGCCGCCGAGCCGGCCCGCTGGCTGCAGTAGAAGCAGTCCTCGGGGCACAGCCCGCTCTTGATGTTGACCAGGTAGTTCAGCTTGACCTTGCGGCCGAAGAAGCGGCGGCGGACGCGGAACGCGGCGGCCACCACGTCGAGCAGCTCGTCGTCGCCGCTGGCGAGCACCGCCAGGGCCTCCTCCCGCGCCGGGAGCTCGCCGTTCACTGCCCTGTCTGCGAGGTCGTCAAGCCAGGTCATGGGTCAGAACCGTACCAGGGCGGCTAGAGTCAGCCGCGTGCGCATCGCAATCCTTGATGACTATCAGCGGGTCGCCCTGCAGAGTGCCGACTGGGCGTCACTCGGCGCGACCGACGTCGTGCCGTTCCACGGGCACATCGCCGACACCGCGGACCTGGCGGCCGAGTTGCGGCCGTTTGACGTGGTCGTCGCTATGCGCGAGCGGACGCCGTTCACCGCCGAGCGGCTCCGGCTGCTGCCGGACCTGCGGCTGCTCGTCACCACCGGGATGCGCAACGCGTCGATCGACGTGGCGGCCGCCGCCGCGGCCGGCATCACGGTGTGCGGCACCGGCGGCAGCGGCGGGGCCACCCCCGAGCTGACCTGGGCGCTGATCCTCGCCCTCGTCCGGCATGTACCGGCCGAGGACCGGCGGATGCGCGAGGGCGGCTGGCAGCACACGATCGGGTTCGGGCTGCAGGGCCGGACGCTGGGCGTCGTGGGGCTGGGGAACATCGGGCGGCGGGTGGCGTCGATCGGCCGGGCGTTCGGCATGGAGGTGCTCGCGTGGAGCCAGCACCTCTCGGCGACGTCCGCTGCCGACGCGGGCGCCGTCGCGGTGAGCAAAGAGGAGCTGTTCGCCTCCGCCGACGTGATCACGGTGCATTACAAGCTCGGCAAGCGCTCGATAGGCCTGGTAGGCAAGCGGGAGCTGGAACTGATGAAGCCCACCGCGTTCCTTGTGAACACGTCGCGCGGGCCGATCGTGGACGCCGACGCTCTGCTCGCAGCGCTGCACTCCGGGGCTATCGCGGGCGCCGCGCTGGACGTTTATGATGAGGAACCGTTGCCGACGGGACATCCGCTCCGGTCGGCTCCGCGCACGGTCTTGACCCCGCACCTTGGATACGTGACTGATGACGGGTACCGGAAGTTCTACGGGGACGCCGTTGCGGACATCGCCGCGTTCGCCGCGGGACGTCCGGTACGGGTCCTCGCGCCTGAGTGACCCCGCAAAGCATACCTTTCCTACCAATTAAGTTGACTATTCGGCCGTCGGTGTGATGTCCTTGACGAAGCGAGCAGCAGGAAGGGGGCCGGTCCATGGCAGCGATCAGGCCACGTGACCTGCTCACCGAGACCCTGCTCGCGCGGCTTGGCGGGACCAGGACGGAGCCGCAGGCCCTGGGCGGCGGGGACGTCGCCGCGACGCTGCAGCGGGATATCGGCAAGCTCGACGCCGCCGGCTACCTGAAGGTCGCGCTGCCGGCCGAGTTCGGCGGGCTCGGCTGCACGCTGCGGCAGGCCGCCTGCGGGCAGCGGCGGCTCGCCAGGCGGGCACCGCTCACGGCGCTCGCGGTCAGCGCGCACCTGTACTGGACCGGCGCCGCGGCGGACGCGTACCGCGCCGGGGACGACTCGGCGCGCTGGATCCTGCTCGAGGCCACGCGCGGCGCGCTGTTCGCCGCCGGCCACGGCACGGCGGGCGGCGACCTGCGGTTCGCCGACCCCAGGTCGCGGTGCGCGCCGGCCGGCGAGAGCGGGTACCGGTTCCGCGACACCACGGTGCTGTCCTCGATGACGCCGGCCTGGGACTGGGTCGCCGTGCACGCTGTGCACGGGGTGAATCCCGCGCCCGTGGCGGGGGCGCCGGGTTCCGTCGAGGGCGGCATGACTGCGGGCCCTGATGCCGTACTGGCGTTCGCCGGCCGGGGCTCGCGATGTACGCCGGCGTTCCGGGTGGCCCGGGTGCAGCCCGCCGGCGTGCCAGGGGACGTCTTCACCACCAGCGCGGTCGGGTGGGGTCACTCCATCCTGGCCAGCGTCGAGTACTCCGACGCGCGCCGGGCTTTTAATGCCGCGGTCGCCGTAGCCGCCGAGGCCGCCGACGCGGCGGCCACAGCGCCTGAGGGGCATCCGCTGAACCAGTGGGTGGTCGCGGAGGCCGGGCTGCGGCTCGATGCGATGAAGGCCAAGATCGCCGAGATCACCCACCCGTGGCCGCTCATCCGCGAGCCAGCGCCCGACCTCGGCGGACAGCACCTCATCAGCGTTTTCACCATGCGCAACGAGGTCGCCGAGGGCGCCAGGCGGGTGCTCAGCCTGACGGCCCAGATCGGATGCGCGCCGGCCGTCGCCGCGCTCTAGCGCCTCGCTACCGGGACGGCGTCCAGCCCGGGTCGCGCCCGGACATCGCGAGCGCGCGGTCGAGCGCCGCCGCGTCGTCCGGCACGGAAACCGGCTCGGCGAACCCCTTGTACTGCCGGAACATCTCCGCGTTCGCCTCCACCGCCGCCAGCGCGGCGGCGGCTGCGCGGTCAGAGACGGTGTAGGACTGTCCCGTCGCGGCCGCCAGGTCCCAGCCGTGCAGCACGAGTTCGGCGAGCATCATCGCGCCGACGTCGGCGGCCGGGGTCGCCGACCCCATCACGTCCAGGTCCTTTTCCCAGACCGCCGGGTCGGCCCAGGCGTCGAGCGCGCGGTCGAGCTGCGCGCGGTAGGCGGCGGCGAAGCCGGGGTCGGCGGCGAAGTCGCGGGTCATCATCTCTTCTGGCACCATCTCGCCGTGCGCGCGCCGCTCGAAGTTGTACGCGGTCCACAGCAGGAGGTGGTTGAGCAGCGTCCGCACGTCCCATTCGGTGTCCGGGGTAGCGTCGCCGAACTGGGCGGGCCG
>DATBBI010000454.1:0-7392 GCA_036271115.1 Trebonia sp. | reverse complement strand
GACTAGGCACGGGACAGGGTGCCGACTGCCTCAGGCAGTCATCGTCACGCGGGCGGGGTGCTGTCGGATGTCAACGATGCCATGGGACAAACGATTGCGAGACCACATTCCGGCACTCTCAGCCCTCCTGGAGGCGTCGTTGCCGTCGCACCGCACGCGAAACCCCTGGTTTACCAGGGGGTACGGTTACTCTCTAGTAGCAACTATGACACGCGTCACATTGGCCAAAACTGCCCCTGCGCAACGAGAAAAGCAGCCGATCCCAGCTATTTGCGTCGCGTATACACTCAATGTATAGTCGGCTTGTGAGCGTTCCTTTGACCCTTCTCGGCTTGCTCGAACGCGAGCCGAGCCACGGATACGACCTCAAGCGCGATTACGACGCGTTCTTCGGGCGTGGCAAGCAACTGCCGTTCGGCCAGGTCTACGCGACGCTCGGCCGGCTGGCCCGCGACGGCAAGGTTGTCCCGGGAGCCGCCGAGCCGGGCGACGGCCCGGACAGACGACGCTACGCGATCACGGAGGCCGGCCGGGACGAGGTCGACACGTGGCTGGCCGAAGCGGTGGAGCCTGAGCCGCATCTCCAGACCGTCCTGTTCGCGAAGGTGACGCTCGCGCTCATGCTCGGCAAGCCGGCCGAGGCCTACCTCGACACCCAGCGTGCCGCGCACATCCGGCGCATGCAGGAACTCACCGGGATCAAGCGAACCGGGCCGCTGGTCGACGTGCTGCTCGCCGACCACGCGCTGTTCCACTTGGAAGCGGACCTCCGATGGATCGACCTGACGTCAGCGCGGCTGGCGGAACTTGCTGAGGCTGTAGGCACAAAATGAGCATCCCCGTTGTTGTCCGCGGCTGCCTGCTCGAGGCGCGCGATATCGTCAAGTCTTTCGGCCAGACCCCCGCGCTGCGCGGCGCGAGCATCGCCGTCGGCCAGGGCGAGATCCTGGCGATCATGGGCCCGAGCGGGTCGGGCAAGTCGACCCTGCTGCACTGCCTGGCCGGCATCTTCCAGCCCGACCGGGGCGAGGTGTGGTTCGACGGGCACCGCCTGGACACGCTCAGCGAGGCCGAACGCACCCGGCTGCGCCGGACCGCGTTCGGCTTCGTCTTCCAGTTCGGGCAGCTGGTGCCTGAGCTCACGGCGGCGGACAACATCGCGCTGCCGCTGCTGCTGAACCGGACCAGCAGGAAGCTGGCATACAAAACGGCGGGGACATGGCTGGACCGGCTCGGCCTCGGTGACAAGGGCGGCCACCGGACCGGTGAGCTGTCCGGCGGCGAGGCGCAGCGCGTCGCGGTCGCCCGCGCGCTCGCGCTCGCGCCCACGGTGGTCTTCGCCGACGAGCCGACCGGGTCGCTGGACTCGCTGACCGGCGAGAAGGTCATGGACCTGATGACCGGGCTGGCCCGCCAGCAAGGCGCCACGGTCGTCGTGGTCACCCACGACGCGCGGGTCGCGTCGTACGCCGACCGCGTGGTCATGGTCCGTGACGGCCGCGTTTCCGCGGATCTCGGGACGGGCGGCGGCCCCCGGTCCGCGGCCGCGGCTCCCGGGCAGGCCTCGGCGAGGGCCGTGCGGTAGTGATCCGCCTCGGCCTGCAGCTGACGCTGCACAGCGGCCGGGAAGCTTTCGTCCGGCTGCTCGTGACGGCCGCGGCCGTCGCGGTCGGCGTCGCCCTGCTGCTCGGCGTGCTCGCCGAGTTCCACGCCTTCCAGGCCAACGCCAGCCAGCCCTGCTGGTCGTGTACGCAAGGGGCGTCGGTGCCGTCCGCGCTGCCGGCCCGCGGTGAGCTGTGGAACGACAGCGTGGACTTCTACCAGGGGCAGACCATCACGCGGCTGGCCGTCGCCGCGCTTGGCTCCGGAGCGCCGGTTCCGCCCGGCATCGCCCGTCTGCCCGCTCCCGGGGAGTACTACGCGTCACCCGCGCTGGCCGCGCTGCTCCGCTCCGTCCCCGCCAGCGAGCTCGGTGACAGGTTCCCCGGCCGCCTGGCGGGCACGATCGGCCAGCCGGCCCTGAACGGCACCAATGACCTGGTGATCTACATCGGGTACACGCCCGCCGCGCTCAAGGCGGTTCCCGGTACTTCCTGGGTCACCTCGATCGCCACCGCGCCGCCGGCGGAAGTGTTCACCTCGTTCTTCCGCTACGCGTTCCTTGTCGGCGTCCTCGCTGTGCTGTTCCCCATGCTGGTGCTGATCAGCACCGCCACCCGGCTGGCCGCCGACCGGCGCGAGGAGCGGTTCGCCGCGCTGCGCCTGGTCGGCGGGACACCCGCCGACATCCGGGTGATCGCCTCGGTCGAGGCCATGGTCAGCGCTTTTCTCGGCGCCGCGGGTGGGACCGTGATCTTCCTGCTGGTACGCCCGGCGCTCGCGGGGGCGGCGCTGATCGGCACGCCGTACTTCGAGTCCGACCTGACGCCGACGGCCTGGGGATACCTCGCCATGCTGGTCGGCGTGCCGCTCGCGGCCGCCGTCGCGGCGCTGATCTCGCTGCGCCGGGTGCAGATCTCCCCGCTCGGCGTCAGCCGCCGCGCCACGCCGAAGCCGCCGACATTCTGGCGGCTGGCTCCGCTGGTACTTGGCGTGGCGCTCTTCGTGTTCGGGCTGTCGAGGACGAGCCGCGACTCTATCGGCGCATCCGCCTACCCGGGCCTGCTGATCACGATGGTCGGACTGGTCATCGCCGGGCCGTGGCTCACCGTCCAGGCGGCCCGGCTGTTCGGCCGCGCCGCGCGGGGATCGTCGGCGCTGCTGGCGAGCCGGCGGCTGGCCGACAACCCGCGGGCCGCCTTCCGGTCGGTGACTGGCCTCATCCTCGCCGTCTTCCTCGGCACGATGGTCGGCACGCTGATCCCGGCGGTGAATGCCACAGAGGCGTCCCCGAGCGCCGCGGCGCTCAGCAACGTGCTGCTTGATCAGGTGGGACTCTCACCGCAGGCGGGCGCGCGACTGCTCAGCGGCCTCGGCGGGATCAACGGTGCCACCGTCTACCCGCTGTACTCGCTGTACCCGCAAGCCCCGCCGGCGGGCAGCCAGGTGAAGGCCAAGCCCGGCAGCGGTCCTGGCGACGGCCGAAGGCGCGCACGCGGCAGCGCCGGTGACACGGTCGTCAGCTGCTCGGTGATGCGCGGCCTCGCGGTCCTCGGCCAGTGCGCGCCTGGCTTGGCGGCGGTGCAGGCCGATACCTCGAGCCTCTTCAGCGACAACCCCAGCGACAACACCAAGCCGTTCGTCAGCGCGTCCAATACTGCGTACACGGGCGACCTGGCGGAGCCGCCGCTGCAGGCCGTCCTCGTGCGGGTGAACGACCCCGCGGCGCTGGAGCGGGTCAGGACGTTCCTTGCCGTGAACGCGCCGCCGCAGGAAAGCGGCGGGCAGGGGCAGTCGCCTACCCCGCCGCGGACGTTCGGCGAGACGCTCCAGATACGGCTCAACCGCGCGGCCACGCTGGAGAAGCTCGTCTACGCCGGGGTCGCGCTCACCCTGATCGTGGCCGGGTGCAGCCTCGCGGTCGCGGTCGGCGGCGGGCTCGTCGACCGCAAGCGCCCGTTCACCCTGCTGCGGGTGAGCGGCACCCAGGTTGGCGTGCTCTCCACGGTGGTCCTCCTCGAGGCCGCGGTCCCGCTGGCTGCCGCCACGCTGATAGCCGCCGGCATCGCCTACGGGACGTCCATGCTGGCGTTCATCCGGCTAGCGCCGGCCGGCACGGCGATCCCGCAGCTAGGCCACGACTACTACACCCTGATGGCCATCGGCCTGGCCGCCGCCTTCGCCGTCATCACGGTCACGCTCCCCCTCCTGAACCGCATGACCGCCCCAAACACCGTCCGCTTCGAGTAACCCGCCCGGCCTCCCCGGCCTCGACCACCCGAGCCCCGCGTCTCCAGGCCCCGCGCCCCCATCCCCCAACGTGGTCGATGTGACATCGTCTACCAAAGAGTGTGGTCGATGGGACATCGACTACGTTCGGCCTGGCCCCGGCGGCGTCGTTGGCCCGGCCCCCGACGGCGTCGGTGGCCTGGGCTGGCGGCCCGTGGGCCTGGGCTGGCGGGATCGCCGTTCGTCGGAATGTCACACCCTGCTGACACTCTGTGCATATGCCAAACATTTGCCAGTACGATCAGGCACGCCTGTGGGCGCTGCTACCGATCCAGTACGGCGTCGTCGCACGATGGCAAGCGCTTGCGTGCGGGCTGACGCCAAGAGCGATTGACTACCGGCTTCGCCGAGGGGGACCGTGGCGGGCCATGCTTCCCGGCGTATACCTGACGATGACGGGGACGCCCACACAAGAGCAGCGGGAGATCGCGGCTCTGTTGTACGCGGGTTCGGGGAGCGTGATCACCGGGGCGGTGGCTGTCCGGCGGCATCACCTGACGTGTGCGGGCCTGAACCTCATCGACGTCTTGATCCCTGCTGACGAACAGCGTGCGAGCACGGGCTTCGTGCGGATCCAGCGCACGACGAGGATGCCGGACAAGGTCCACAAGACAGGCGTGATCAGATTCGCCCCGCCCCACCGCGCTGTCGCGGACGCCGCCAGGAAGATGACATCGTTCGGCGACGTGCAAGCCGTGGTCTGTGCGGCCCTGCAGTGGAAGCGATGCGCACTGCCGTTGCTCGTCGAGGAGCTGAACGAGGGCCCCTCGGCCGGATCGCGCTCCCTGCGAAGGGCGCTGGCCGAGGTGAGCGAAGGCGTCCGGTCGGCGGCCGAAGCCGACCTCAAGAAGCTGATCGACCACTCGGACCTTGAGAAGCCGCTCTATAACGCCCGGTTGTATACCCCGGACGGGGACTTCATCGCCAAACCCGATGCCTGGTGGCAGCGGGCGGGTGTCGCGGGTGAGGTTGATTCACGTGAGTATCACATGGAAGCAGCCGACTATCGGGCCACGCAAATGCGCCACAATCGCATGGAGAGCTACGGCATCAACGTTCAGCACTGGCTGCCCAGTTTTATCGAGACCGAGTCGCGGACAGTGCTTGCCGACCTCCGCAGGGCGATCGCCGCAGGACACGCGAGGCCCCTCCTGCCCGTCGTCACGATAGTCGACGGCTAATACCACCGACCGTGAGCACTAGGAACGTAGCCAATGTGACACCGACCACGCTCTTTGGTAGACGATGTCACATCGACCACATTTCGGTGGCCGGTGGCGGGCGGCTGTACCCAGGAATGCGGACGACCGCGCCGGGGAATTGGCGTTGTCAAGGCAATTCTATTGGGCGTAAGAAAGAGTTAATAATATCCGTTGGCGAGCTCGAAATTCCACGCGCCGCATGGGGTGCCGTAAATGGACTGGATGTATCCGAGGCCCCACTTGATCTGGGTGGCCGGGTTGGTCTGCCAGTCCGCGCCCGCGGTGGCCATCTTCGAGCCGGGCAGCGCCTGCGGGATGCCGTAAGCGCCGGAGTACGGGTTCTCCGCCTGGTAGTTCCAGCCGCTCTCCCGGTTCCAGATGTTGAGCAGGCAGCCCCACTGCGACGACTGGCTGAAGCCGAACGACGGCAACATGTTGTACGCGATGCTCTGCGCGGTCCCCGGGTCGGGCGCCGGGGCGCTGACCGTCGTGACACCGCCGCCCGTCGAGGCGCTCGAGGTGCCCGAGGAGGCGGTCTGCGTCGCCGCTGCCATGTCTGACGGGCTCACCGTCGCGGGCTTGGCCACCACGCTGAGCGTCCTGACGGCGCTGCTCATGTCGATCAGCGTCTGGCGTTCCTGCTCGAGCAGCGCGACCGAGTTGTTCTGCGGGAGCGCGTCGATGGCCTCGGCGAGGCTGCTCGCGCCGGTGCCCCGGGGGGTCATCACGTAAGCGGCGCCAGCCACCACGGCGACGAGCAGCACGGCCAGTCCCAGCGCCGGGAGGATGACGCCGGTCCTGCGGATCAGGCCCCGCTTGCGCCGTGGCCTGCGTGGCCCGCCAGCTGCGACGTAGGCCCCCGTGGCAGTGGCAGCACTCCGCGACTCGCTCGTCGTAACTGCCGTTCCCAACTGTGGCCGTGTCTCTTCCAGCATCGCTGTCCGGTGTCGTGACAACGCAGTCCCTTCGGTCCCTGCCGCCCACTGTTACCGCTGCCGAACAACATTGCCAGAAAGGAAGTTCACCCGCCTGCAACTTCGCTAAGAAAGGCTGGAAAAAGCCTTAGCGGGTTTACGTGCTATTCTGTGACGCTAATCACAGGCTTATAACACGGTCCGTGACAGGCGCCGCCAAACTGCGAGATGATCGGCACCATGACCGACGTGCACGCACCCGACCCGTTCGCCAGGGCCGAAGCCAGCGCCGCCACCTTGAAGAGCCTGACCGGCGCGCCGGATTTCGACGCGGCCGTGGTGCTCGGCTCCGGCTGGCTGGCCGCCGCCGACGCGATCGGCGCCGCGGAACTCGAAGTGCCGCTCGCCGACCTCGGCGGGTTCGAGCGGCCGACGACCGAGGGTCACTCACCGGCCGTTCGGTACATAAAGCACGGCAACCACCGGATACTGCTGTTCCTCGGCCGCGTGCACATGTACGAGGGACACGCTCCGCACACCGTGGTGCACGGCGTCCGCACCGCGATCGCGGCCGGCTGCCGGACGGTCGTGCTGACCAACGCGGCGGGCGGCGTCAACCCCGCGTACGCGGTCGGGCAGCCGGTGCTGATCAGCGACCACCTGAACCTCACCGGCCGCTCCCCGCTGTCCGGGCCGATCCCGGCCGGGTACCCGTCGCGGTTCACCGACCTCACTGAGGCGTACTCCAGGCGGCTGCGCGATCTGGCGCGGCGGTCCGACCCGGCACTCGCCGAGGGCGTGTACGCCATGCTTCCCGGGCCGCATTACGAAACGCCCGCCGAGATCAGGATGCTGCGCACCGCGGGCGCCGATCTCGTCGGCATGTCCACCGCGCTCGAAACGATCGCCGCGCGCCACCTCGGCGCGGAAGTACTCGCGATCTCGCTGGTCACGAACCCCGCGGCCGGCCTGAGCCAGCAGCCACTCGACCACCGTGAAGTGCTGGACGCCGCCCGCGCCTCGGCCGCCCGCATCGGTGAACTCCTTGCCGCGCTGCTCCCGCAGATGTAACAGGAGGGTTTGACTAGGATTTCGCCGCGCTGGCAAGGGTACCCAACCTCCGAGGGGCCTAAATAAACCATGTGAGGTGCGCCATGTCATATCCCGGATCGCCCAACGGCGCGGGTGCCATCCGCGTCCGGCCTGACGCCGCTCAGTTCTGGGCCGGGGCGGCGGCGACCGCCGTCGTGGCGGCGCTGATCGCACTGGTAGGCATCCTGGTCAGCCGGTGGGCACTGGGCATCCCCATCCTGGCGCCGACGGGCGACGGCGCCTGGGGCAACGCGCACACTGGCGAGTACGCGCTCCTCGCGGCGCTTGCCGCGCTC
>DATBBI010000453.1:0-8539 GCA_036271115.1 Trebonia sp. | reverse complement strand
GCGGATCCCGCCTCGATCGTCGTTTCCAGGCAGAGCGTGCGGCTGGCGCTGGTCGCCGCGCTGCAGCACCTGCCGCCGCGGCAGCGCGCCGTGCTCATCCTGCGCGACGTGCTCGGCTGGCCCGCCGCCGAGGTCGCCGGCCTGCTCCAGATGTCGGTGATCGCGGTGAACAGCGCGCTGCGGCGCGCCAGGGACGGGCTGCGGCAGGCCGGGGTCGGCGAGGACGACGTCCGCGAGCCCGCCGACGCCGGCACGCGCGCGATCGTGGACCAGTACGCGACGGCGTTCGAGAACGCCGACGTGGCCGCGCTGACGCGGCTGCTCGCCGCGGACGCCGTGCTCGAGATGCCGCCGACGCCGACCTGGTTCGCGGGCCGCGAGGCGGTCGCTCGCTTCTTCGGCACCCGGGTGCTCGGCGCGCCAGGCGATTTCCTGCTGACACCGGCCGGCGCCAACGGGCAGCCCGCGTTCGCCGCGTACCGGCGGGGCGGCGACGGCGGCTATCACGCACACGCCATCGTCGTGCTCGAGGTCAGGGGGGCAGCCCTGACGCGGATCGTGTCGTTCCTCGACCCCGGGCTGTTTCCCGTGTTCGGGCTGCCCCCGGTGACCCCGGGACGTCAGGCGAGCACAACCGCCTTGAAGTCGTAGTACTTGAGCAGGTAGTTCAGGGTCGAGGCGTGCAGCAGGTAGTCGCCGTTCAGGCCGAACTGGGTGCTCCACGAGTTCCTTACCTTGATGACCGTGTTAGCGAGGTCGACGCTGCCGTTGCTGGCCAGGGCCAGCTGCGGGATACCGTGCTGCAGCGTCTCGTGGCCGCCGGCCACGCCGGAGTTCACGGCCGCGCGCATGGCCTCGTAGCTGCCGTCACCGTCCACGAACCCGTTGCTGTCAGGCTTCATCCACGAGTTGAACCAGGGGCCGCCCTGCATGACGCTGCCGCTCTGCAGCAGGGTGATGTCGGCGGTGACGTTCGACGCGGACCTGTAGCTGGCCGCGAAGCCCCGGGCGATGAGCTCCTGGCAGACGTAGAGGCCGTTGGAGCCGCAGTCGGTGGGCGGCCACTCCTGGGAGGGGACGCCTGTCTGGTCGGTGACCAGGTGGTAGAGGAGGATCGCGAACTCCTCGTCGGCCGTCGAGTCGGTCGCCGACATGGTGATCGAGCCGGTGCCGCCGGTGAGCTTGAGGCCGCTGAGGTCCTTGCCGGCGGCGGCCCACCGCTCGGCGATGTGCGCCGTGCCGGTGTTGCAGGTGCAGGAGCCGAGCGCGTCGGTGTCCGCCGCGCCTGGCACGAGCTTGGTCACGTCGATGCCTTGCTGGTGCAGGTCTTCCTGGTCGAGGACCGGAATGGGGATGTCGTGCTCGACTTCTTTAAGCGGCGTGTCGTCGTGGAATGCAAGTAGGTCGAACCTGAGCGGTTCTGCTACCGCAAATTGTCCGAATTTGGTGCTCGTTGTTCCTGCGTACATAATGTCCCCCCGTACCTGTACAGCGTGGATGCTGTCCGCGCAGATAAATGAGAGCGCCGGGGACCGCCAGATACATTGTCTGAAGTTTTACGCCGTAAAGTCTAGCCCTCATGCCGCTAAATCACGGTTAGCGGCATTTACGGCTTTATCGCTAAAGCGGGAGACCGGCCAAGAGGACGTCAAGCACCGGCACGTCAGGGCCCGGGCCAGCGGTGCGGGCGAGCCGCCGCCAGCCCCAGGACCTGAAGGCAGCCTGCGCGGCGGCCGCCCCCGGCGGGACGGTGAGGGTCGCCCGTTCTTCGGCCCGGCCGTCGAGGATGAGGTCGTGCAGCGCCCGGCCGATGCCCTGCCGCCGCCAGGACGGGCGGACGAGGAGCTCGGTGAGGGCGAAGGTGCGGCCGGAGTACTCGGCGGTGACGTTGTCGGGCAGTGGAGTGGTCAGGTCCTTCCACCAGGAAGTGGACGGGCGCAGCGGCAGGCCCGACGCGTACGCCACCAGGTAGCCGCCGTGACGGGCCTCGGCGAGGACGAAGCCTGGCTGGCGGCGGCGCACCCGCAGCTGCCTGGCGGCGGCCGCGGCTGGCGCGCCGTCGCCGTCGCCGCACACCTCAGCGCGGAGCGCCAGCAGCTCCGCCTCGTTCTCTGACGCGCCGCCGGCCCCCGCGAGCAACCGGAACGTGATGCCAGGCACCGACACGACCGCGAGTGTACGGCGCGCGGCCGTGGCCCCGCTCCGGCCGTTGCGCGATGGGGCCCGCGGACCGGCCAGCCGCCGGCGGCTTCTTGCTGTTATCAGCGCGAAGAACTTATCGTGTCCAGTTTGGCGTCGAATACGGGGACGAAGTCCCCACGATCTTTGGCGGCTCGAACGTTTCTTGCTGTTATCAGCCGGGGGACGTTATCGTGCGGGATAACACGCCGGAATCCGGGGCGGATCCCGCACGATAACGCGGCGGCTGCACGCCGCGCAGGCCGATCAGCAGGCGTGGCACGGCTTCAGGGCTGGCGCTTCGGGACGGGGATTGTGTCCAGGTCCGCGGCTAGCGCGATCTGGCCGGTGAAAGCCGTCGCGGCCTCGTCCCTGAGGCGCTGCGGCGGGCCTGTCTCGTAGCGCTGCGAGAAGTGGGTCAGCACCAGCAGGCGGGCGCCGGCGGCGGAGGCGATCTGCCCCGCCTGCCTTGCCGTGAGGTGACCGTAGTCGCGCGCCAGCGCGGCGTCCGCGTCGGCGAACGTCGACTCGCACACCAGCATGTCCGCGCCGTCCGCCAGCTCGAACGCCGCGTCGCAGAGCCGGGTGTCCATGATGAACGCGAAGCGCTGGCCGCGCCTTGGCACGCTGACCTCCTCCAGCGTCACCAGCCGGCCGCCCGTCACGAGGCGGCCCGCCCGGCGCAGGCGGCCGACGTCCGGGCCGGCGACACCGCGGGCGGCGAGCTCGTCGCGCAGCATCCGCCGTCCGTCCGGTTCGACCAGCCGGTAGCCCACGGCGGGCACCAGGTGCGACAGGGCCCGCGCCTCGAGCCGGAAGCCGTCGCTTCCCGTGCTGTCCGTCTGGTCCGCCACCACGCCGTCGCCGTCCACCGGTTGCTCGACCAGCGTGAGCGTGTCGTGAAACAGCGACGCGTGCCGCAGCCGCCAGAACACCTCGGCATCCGCCGCGGGGTAGTACGCCCGCACCGGGTGCGCGACCCGGTCCAGGGACATCCGCTGCAGGACGCCGGGCACCCCCAGGCAGTGGTCGCCGTGGAAGTGCGTAATAAGCACGCGGGTGACCTGGCTCGCGGTAACACCCGCGAACAGCATCTGACGCTGGGTGCCTTCCCCCGGGTCGAACAGCAGGCCCTCACTATCCCAGCGCAGGAAGTACCCGTTGTGGTTGCGGGTTCTGGTGGGCGCCTGGCTCGCCGTGCCGAGAACGATCAGCTCACGATTCGCCACTGGACCGGATGCCAGGGAGCGAATCGTCGCCGGCGGGGAACTCCCGGTCGGCGATCATCTTGGCCAGCCTGCCCATCATGTCCTCGAGGTCCCCGGTGGTCACCACGTCGGAAAGCGCGAGCCGGACGGCCGCGAGCTCGCGCGCCAGGTACTCGGTGTCGGCCTGGGTCCGCGCCGCCACCTGGCGGTCGCGCTCGATGTTGGCCCGGTCCCTGTCGTCCTGCCGGTTCTGCGCGAGCAGGATCAGCGGCGCCGCGTACGCGGCCTGCGTGGAGAAAGCCAGGTTGAGCAGGATGAACGGATACGGGTCCCAGTGGTGGACGCCGGCCAGTACGTTGATGATGATCCAGCCGATCACGAACAGCGTCTGGCCGAACAGGAACCGGCCGGTGCCGAGGAACCGCGCGATCGCCTCAGAAAACCGCCCGAACGCGTCCGCGTCGTACCTGGCGCCCATCGGCGCCGCGCCGCGGGGCACCGAGAGGTCGCTGCGCTCGCCGAGGCGGCGAGGGCTGAACCGTGTCATCGTGTCTCGGTCCCTCCCGTCCGCCAGTCCGCCGGCAGCAGCCGCTCGAGTACGTCGTCCACGGTCACCGCGCCGAGCAGCCTGCCGTCAGGATCGCACACCGCCACGCCGATCAGGTTGTACGCCGCCAGCCGCGCCGCCAGGTCCCGCTCCGGCATCTCCGGCCGGACGAACAGCCGGGCCTCGACGCACTCGCCGATCGACGTGGACGGCGCACGGCGCAGCAGCCGCTGGAAACCCACGCTGCCCAGGTACTGCCCGGTCGGCGTCATCGCGGGCGGCTCGCAGACGTAGACCTGCGCGGCCAGGGTGGCCGGCTGCGCCTTGTCCCTGACCCGGGCGAGCACCTCGGCCACCGGCGTGTCCGGCGTGAAGACGAGCGGCTGGGAGGTCATCAGGCCGCCCGCCGTCTTCGCGTCGTAGAGCAGCAGCCGCCGCAGCTCGTCGGCCTGCACGGCGCGCATCGCGTGCAGCAGCCGTTCCCGCTGCTCGGCCGGCATCTCGGCGAGCAGGTCCGCGGCGTCGTCAGGCTGCATCTCCTCCACCACGTCCGCGCTGCGCTCGAGTTCGAGGCTGTCGAGCAGCCGGACCTGGTCTTGCTCTGGCAGCTCCTCGAGCAGGTCGGCCAGTTCCTCGTCATCGAGGGCGGCGGCGAGCTGGCCGCGCCTGGCCGCGGGCATCCGCCCGACCGCGGCGGCCAGGTCGGCCGGCTCCATCTCGCGCAGGCTGGTGAGCTGTCCCGCGACCGGGCCGGCGTCGAACAGTTCCCTGGCGTCCTGCCATGGCACGATCTCCGGGCTGCGGCTGCGCAGCACCAGGCCGCGCCTGATGGCAACCGCGCTGACTTCCCAGCCGGGCCGCGGATCGCTCTGGACGATGGCGACGTCGGCGACGATCCCGCCCGCGGCGTGCCGTCCGTAGAGCGCCGACGCCGTGATCTCCCCGGTCCGCTGGGTGAAGGGATCCAGGTCGACCGTGCCGCCGAGGAGGTGCGCCCCGTCGATGGACAGCTCGCCGATCCGCCCGAACCCGACGAAGATGGACCGCCGCCGCAGCGCCACCACGAGCCCGAGCGCGCGCGGTGGCTCATCCCCGACCTGCGGCAGCAGCACGACATCGCTGACCCGTCCGATGACCAGCCCGTCGCTGTCGACCAGCGGCCGCCCTTTCAGGCGCGACGTGAAGACCTGACGGGCGGTCGCACCGCCGTCAGTCGTCGCTTTCGCAGCAGAGACCACCCCCCCATTATCGGTTCCCGCAGGGGCGGCCATAACTGTCATTGGGTGCCGCTGCCCGGGAAGGGTTCCGTTCACCGGCTCCAGGGTTCCCTGCCTGACCACGGTCCGTGGCATGATTGGCCTTATCGTGACAGTGCCAATCGATACTCGGATCGGCGGGCCTGCCCTCGCGGACCTGCTCGGCCGCTGGTCCGCCGCCGACGGGCCGCTGTACCGGCTGCTGGCCAGCCGGATCGGACGGCTGGCCGACACCGGGTCGCTGCCGCCGCGCACGCGGCTGCCGCCGGAACGCGAACTCGCCGCCGTGCTTGCCGTCAGCCGCAACACCGTCGCGTTGGCCTACCAGCTGCTTCGGGACGACGGGATGGCGGAGAGCCGTCAGGGCTCGGGGACCAGGATCGTGCCGCACCGCGTCACGCCGGCCGGCGTGCACCGGGCCAACGGGTTCTTCACCGGGATGCTCGAGGCCTCCGCGGTGTCGTTCGACCTGACGCTGGCGGCGGTGGAGTGCGCGCCGCAGGTCGCCGCCGCGCTCGACGACCCGGCGTCGGTCCTGTCCGGCGCCGCGCGGCGGGCGCTGACCGCGGGCACCGGCTACCTTCCTTACGGCCTGCCGGCGCTGCGGGCCGCCGTCGCGGACATGCTCACCGCGCGGTATGGCGTGCCCACTGACCCGGCGCAGATCATCATCACGACAGGCGCCCAGCAGGCGATCGACCTGCTGGTGAGCTGTGAGGTGGGCGCCGGGCGCGCGGCGGTGACCGAGGACCCCACGTTTCCCGGGGTGCTCGACGCGCTGCGCCGGGCAGGCGCCCGCCTCGTCGGGGTGCCGCCCGGCGACGTCACGCGGCTCGCCGCGGCGGTCGCGGCGCACGCTCCCGCGCTCGTCTACCTGATCCCGACGCACCAGAACCCGATCGGGTCGGTGCTGTCCGCCGACGCGCGGGACGCCGTGGCGGGGCTCGCGCGACGGCACCCCGACGTCACGTTCGCCGACGACCTGACGCTCGCAGAACTGCCGCTGTCCGACGGCAGCGCGCCGCCGCCGCTGGCCGCGCTCGCCCCGGACGCGCCGAACATCGTGACGGTCGGCTCGCTGTCCAAGCTGTACTGGGGCGGGCTGCGCGTGGGCTGGGCGCGGGCCCCGGCGGGGGTCGCGGACCGGCTCGCCGCCGCCAAGGCGGCAGCCGACCTGGGCTCCACCGCGTACCAGCAGGGCCTGGTGGCCGCCCTGGTGGCGGGCCGGCACGACGAGATCGTCAAATGGCGGGCCGACTGGCTCCGGCCGCGGTACGACGCTGCTGCCGCGGCGCTGCGCACCGCGCTGCCCGGCTGGACCTGGACCCCGCCGTCGGGCGGGCTGACGATCTGGGCGCGGCTGCCGGGCGGACTCGACTCCGACGCGTTCGCGCAGGCGGCCTTGCGGCGCGGCGTGGCGCTCGTTCCCGGGCGGCTGCTCAGCGCCGCGGACGGGGGCAGGGCGCACCTGCGGCTCGCATTCACCCGGCCGCCTGAGCACCTGACCGCGGCGATCGCCACGCTCGGCGAGATCAGGCCCTAAGATCGGGCCCGGAGGTGACGTGTGGACTTGCTCGCGAGGCGCACGCGGCGGCTGGGCGCGGCCGTCGTCGCGATCTGCTGCGCGGTGCCGCTGACCGGGTGCGGGGTGTTCGGCTCCAGCATCACGATCACCGCGCCGAGCGTGATGACGATCAACAGCGGCGCGGTCGAGCGGGACATGATGCCTGAGCGCTATACATGCGCCGACCCGCAGGCGGCTAATCCCCCGCTTACCTGGGCGGGCGCCCCGCGTGGCACCAAGAGCATTGCCCTCGTGTTCGACGACGCGGACGCGCCGATCACGCCGTACGTGTACTGGATCGTCTTCAACATCGGCCCGGCGACCTCGGCCCTGGTGGAGGGACAGCTCCCGCCGGGGGCCCGGCAGGCGCACAACAGCCAGGGCAGCGTCGGCTACGACGCGCCGTGTCCCGGCAGCATCATCCATGGCTACCGTTTCACGGTGTACGCTCTGAACACGGTGCTGAACTTGCCGAACGGCGCCCCGCTCGAGGCCACGTGGCGGGCCATCGCGGCCGCGACGATCGGCCGGGGCCGGCTGCCGGTCAACGCGACATCGTAGATTGTTTTGGCGTGAAGCATCCCGTTTTGCGCCATTGAGTGGTGAACTTCGCGATTTGGCAGACATGAAAACTAGACGTCGGTAAGAATCAACAGAACCAGTGCCGTGTAAGTAGGGCGCTTGCGATTAGGGGGCAGGTTCGCGTCGATGGCCGCGCGTGCCTAGCTAGCGTCACCGTTAGGCTGTTCTCTGCCCGGGTGGTGTGGAATGTCGTTTCTGAGCCGTAAGAACTCACAGCCTGAAAAGCGCGGCGGCAGAGCCGCCGACAGGCGGAGAGCGGACTCCGAGTACGACGACTACGGTTACGCCCCCGACGCCTACGCCGACGATGATGACGCCTGGTCCCCCGACGAGTACTTCTCTCCCGAGGGCATCAAGGGCCGGTGGGCCGCGGGCGCGCGGCCCGGTGAGCGTTCCGGTGTCCCCGGGCACCGGGGCGGTTACCAGTCAGGCGGCTATCCCCGCGACGGATACGGGCCGGACGGCTACGGCCAGGACGGGTCGTACGGGAACGACGACCACGAGGCGGGCCCCGACTACGGCACGGACGGCTATGACCTGACGGACGACGATGGCGGCGACCGCGGCGATCGCGCCGAGCGCGGCGGTGGCCGCAGGCGCCGTGACCGCGGCGGCGACCGCGGCGAACGCCGGCTGCGGCTGGGACGCCGCGACCGGTCCGTTGACATCTGGCCGGATGACGAGGTGTCCGACGAGGACTACTGGGCGTCGGTCTCGGCCGACCGGCCGTTCCACTCGGCCAACGACGCGCTCGACGCCGACCCTTCGCAGGCGGCGGACGGCCGTCCGATGGGCCGATCCCGGCCCGGCGGCGCGGCGCGGCGCGGCGGTGCGAGCGAGTCCCGGCTGACCGCCGACCGGCCGCTGGGCGCCGACCGCGGGCCTGGCGGAGACCGGCCATTGCCTGCTGACCCGCGCGTCGCGGGCGAGCCGCGCGTGGCCAGCGAACAGCGGACCGGATCCGGCCGCCTCGGGCCGCCGCCGGGGCTGAGCCCCCGCGCCAACTCCGGC
Organism: Trebonia sp.; assembly: GCA_036271115.1. Taxonomy (GTDB): domain Bacteria; phylum Actinomycetota; class Actinomycetes; order Streptosporangiales; family Streptosporangiaceae; genus Trebonia. The sequence goes on along the minus strand of DATBBI010000453.1, from coordinate 193 downwards.
CCGATGGCCCGGTCGTCCTCCGGTCCCATGGTCCGGTCGTCCTCCGGTCCCATGGTCCGGTCGTCCTCCGGTCCCATGGTCCGGTCGTCCTCCGGGCCGATGCCCAGGGCCGGCACCGGCCCGGCCCCTGCGCACGCAGCGCCACAGATGTACTCGGCGCCCCCGGTGCCCCCGGCACACGCGGCGCCCCCCG
>DATBBI010000452.1:0-9113 GCA_036271115.1 Trebonia sp. | reverse complement strand
CGGCGGCCCGATGGGCATCGGCGGCGCGACGCTCGCCAGGGCTGCCATGCGGGCCGGACTGATCGACGAGTACGCACTGGCCACCTACCCGGTCTTGGTGGGCGGCGGCACGCCGTTCTTCACGGCGCTGGATAGCTGGGTCAGCTTGAACCTGGCGGAGACGCGGACGTTCCCTGGCGGCATCGTGCTGACCAGATACGAGACGAGGCGCTGAGCGGTCGGGTCATATGCGCGGCTCCTAGCACCGGAGGGACAGGCGCGGTTGCGTCACGCACGCGACCTCATCGACCGCGAAGACGGTCCGCACGTACGCCGCCGCTCAGGCCTCAATCGCGGCCCAAGACAGGTCTGGTAGCACGATGCGGCACGCCCCGAAAGCCCACGCGGCCAGCCTATCGGTGTCGATTGAGCAATCGGCATGGCCGCTTCGCGTCGTGAACCGACAAAAAAATTTGTCTTGACATTATTAGTTGTCGGTAAGATGATGGGGGTGTGATCGACGTAGCGGTTATCGAGGATCCGGCTGCCGCCGAGGCGGCGCTTGACCCGGCGCGGGCGCGGCTGCTCGCCCAGCTGGCCGAGCCGCGCTCGGCGACCATGCTGGCCGCGGCGGCAGGGCTGCCGCGGCAGAAGGTCAACTACCACCTGCGGACGCTGGAGCGGCACGGGCTCGTCGAGCTCGTCGAGGAGCGGCGCAAGGGCAACGTGACCGAGCGGATGGTCCGCGCCACCGCGGCGTCGTACGTGATCTCCCCCGCGGCGCTCGCGGCGGTCGCCCCCGACCCCGCGCGGGCGCCCGACCGGCTGTCCGCCGGCTGGCTGCTGGCGCTCGCCGCGCAGCTGGTCAGGGACGTGGGTGACCTCGTCACCGGGTCGGCCAGGGCGGGGCGACGGCTGGCCACGTTCGCCATGGACGGCCAGGTGCGGTTCGCCTCTGCCGCGGACCGGGCGGCCTTCACCGAGGAGCTCACCCGCGCGGTGACGGCGCTGGTCGCGAAGTACCACGACGAAGACGCGCCCGGCGGGCGGGAGCACCGCCTGGTCATCGCCGTCCACCCGAGCGTGCGACCCGCGAGCGCGCCAGACGGGGAGGGCTGAACCGATGGGCAAGCGATTCGAGCAGCGCAGGGACGCCGAAGTTCCGGCCAGCCCTGAAGAGGTCTGGGCCGCGATCGCCACCGGGCCGGGGATCGACTCCTGGTTCATGGGGCACAGTGAGGTCGAGCCGCGCGGCGGAGGCCCAGGCGGCGGCACGGTGCGCACGGTCTTCGGCGAGTACGCGCCGGAGCTGGAGGTCACGGCGTGGGACCCGCCCCGGCGGTTCGGTTACCGCAGCGGGGAGGCGCCCGACGGCCGGTTCATCGCCTACGAGTTCCTCATCGAGGGACGTGGCGGCGGCAGCACCGTGGTGCGGGCGGTCACCAGCGGGTTCATCCCCGGCGACGACTGGGCTGATGAGTACGAGGCGATGACCGCGGGCGGCGACGGGTACTTCCGCACGCTGGTGGAGTACCTGACCCACTTCAGCGGCCGGTACGCGGTGCCGGTCACCGCGTTCGGCCCTGGCGCACGACCGGGCGCCGGCTGGGAGCGTGACCGGGCCCTGCTGTGCGCCGCGCTCGGCCTGCCGCGGGGCGCCGCGCCCGGTGAGCGGGCGCGGTTCACCGCCGCCGAGACCGGGCGGCCCGTCGAGGCGATCGTCTACCACGCCACCGGCAACGTCATCGGAGTCCGCGCCCCCGCCGCGTTCTACCGGTTCCTGCGCGGTTTCGGCCACCCTATGGTCGCCGCCCACCAGCTGTTCAGCGAAGACACCGACCCGGGCCAGGCGGCCCGGGCCTGGGAATCCTGGCTCGCCCGGGTCCTCGACCCGGCGTCCTGACCGGAACGGAGAACTGCCATGCACACAGTGACGTCAGCCGACGGAACAACGATCGCCTACGACCGTACCGGCGCCGGCGAACCGGTGGTGCTGGTCGCCGGGGCGTTCAGTTACCGCCGCTACCCGGGCCAGGTCAAGCTCGCCGAGCTGCTGTCCGCCCGCTTCACGGTCTACAACTACGACCGCCGGGGCCGCGGCGACAGCGGCGACACACAGCCGTACGCCATCGAGCGGGAGATCGAGGACCTGGCGGCCGTAATCGGCGCGGCCGGCGGCGAGGCGCACGTGTGGGGCCTGTCGTCCGGCGCGGTGCTGGCCCTCGACGCGGCCGCCGCCGGGCTGCCGATCCGCAAACTCGCCGTGCAGGAACCGCCGCTCGGGGTCGACCCCGCGGACCGGCGCCCGCCAGCCGACCTGCGCCAGCACGTCACCGCGCTGATCGCGGCCGGACAGCGCGGCGCGGCGGTCAGGTACTTCATGGTGGACGGCATGGGAGCGCCGGCGTTCGTCCCCGGCCTGCTGCGGCTGATGCCGGGGACCTGGAAGAAGCTCACCGCGGTCGCGCACACCCTGCCATACGACGCCGCCCTTATCGAGCCCTACCAGTCCGGCCGCCCGCTGCCGCCTGGTCAGTGGGCGGCGGTGACCATGCCGACGCTGGTGATGTGCGGTGAGGAGAACGAGAGTCCCGGTCTGCTCCGGCACGGCTCGGCCGCTGTCGCCGCTGCGCTGCCGGCGGCCCGGCTCGTCGAGCGCCGCGGTCTTGGTCACGCCAAGAAGCTCACGCCGTCCGTCATCGCCGCCACCCTCACCGAGTTCATCGCCAACGGCGAGCACGCGGCCATCTGACATGGAGATCGTCATGACCGAACGCGTCACCGGCCCCGCCTCCTACTTCCCGTCCATCGAGAAGAAGTACGGCAAGCCCGTCAGCTACTGGCTCGACCTCATCAACTCCTCGCCGCTGACCAAGCACAAGCCCCTCGTGGACTGGCTCAAGGCCGACTACGGCATCGGCCACGGGCACGCCACCGCCCTCGTCGGCTACGCCCTGGCGCAGCGGGCGGCGGGCGGAACGGAGGGACCGCCGTGAGGAAGATCGCCGCCGGGCTGTTCAGCACGCTCGACGGCGTGATCGAGGCACCGGGCTTATGACGCTTTAGCCGTCAGGCGCTGCTGCGCGGCAGTGATCTCCCGTTCCGCGGCCTCGCGGTTCTGCCAGCCGCGGACGTCTGTCGACTTGCCCGGCTCCAGCTCCTTGTAGATGTTGAAGAAGTGGCCGATTTCGGCCGTCAGGTGTGCCGGCACGTCCTCTAGGTCCTGGATGCCATCCATCCGCAGGTCATTCGAGCCCACGGTCAGCACCTTGGCGTCCGGCTTGCCCTCGTCGAGCATCCAGAACACCGCGATAGGGCGGACCGTCACCAGGCAGCCGGGGAACGTCGGCTCCTCCAGCCAGACCAGCGCGTCCAGCGGCTCCCCGTCCTCGGCCAGCGTGCCGGTGATGAACCCGTAGTCCAGGGGGTAACGCGTCGAGGTGAACAGCATGCGGTCCAGCCGGATGCGCCCGCTCTTCTGGTCCATCTCGTACTTGTTCCGCGATCCCATCGGGACCTCGACGAGGGCGTCAACGTCCATGCGGTCCATGCTCTCACATCAAAGATCAATCAAAATAGATTGATGTATTATGCGGCCATGGCCGTGACAGGCGATGCTGTCCCGCCTCCCCTTCGGCTGATCGGCGACCCGGTGCGGTGGCGGCTCCTGCGCGAGCTCGCCGGCGGTGACCTGCGGGTCAGGGAGCTGGTCGCCGCGACCGGCGAAGCGCAGAACCTCGTCTCCTACCACCTGCGCCGGCTGCGTTCCGGCGGGCTGGTGACCGCGCACCGCAGCACCTTCGACGGCCGTGACACCTACTACAGCCTCGACCTCGACGGCTGCGCGCACGCGCTGACCGACGCCGGGGCGGCGCTGCACCCGGGGCTCGCGTCCGCGGGGATCACCCTGGCGGCCGACGGCGGCGGGCACCGGCCGCGCCGGGTGCTGTTCGTGTGTACGGGGAACAGCGGGCGTTCCCCGATGGCCGCCGCGCTGCTGCGGCACAGCGCCGGACGCTCGGCGCGCGCGGCGAGCGCCGGCACCCGGCCGCGGCCGCTGCACCCGGCCGCGGCCGCCGTGCTGCGCGACCGCTACCGCGTCGACATCAGCGGTCACCGGCCCACGCAGGTGGCCACTGTCGCCAGCGAGCCGTTCGACTACGTGATCAGCCTGTGCGACAAGGCCCGCGAGGCGTGCCCGCAGTTCGCGGGGTCGCCGCGGCGCGTGCACTGGAGCCTGCCCGATCCCGCCGCGGGCGCGGGCACCCCGAGCGCCGCGTACGCCCGGTTCGACCGCCTCGCCACCGAGCTGAGCACGCGCATCCGTTTCCTGCTGCCCGTGCTGGCGGAAGCCGGATGACCACCGCGGCCGGCCCTGTGCCCGTGTCGCTGTGGACGGTGCTGCGGCAGTGGGGGCGGCTCGGGTGCATCGGGTTCGGCGGCCCGCCCTCGCACATCCGGCTGCTGCGGCAGCTGGTCGTGGAGCGCCGCGGCTGGCTGGACGCGCGCGAGTTCGAGGACGCGGTCGCCGTCTGCAACCTGCTGCCGGGACCCGCGTCCACCCAGCTCACGATCTTCTGCGCCTGGCGAGTCCGCGGCCGGCTCGGCGCTCTCGTCGGCGGCGCCGCGTTCATCGTTCCCGGGCTGATCGTCATCCTGGCGCTATCCGTGCTCTTCGTGGCGTCATCACCGCCGCTGGCGGTGCTCGGCGCCGGGGCGGGCGCGGGCGGCGCGGTGCCCGCTGTCGCGGTCAGCGCGGGCGTCTCACTGGTCACCCCGAGCTGGCGGAACCGCGGCGCCACCTGGCGGTGGCTGCTCTACCTGGCGGCCGGCCTCGCGTCCGCGGCGACAGTCGGCGAGTGGCTCGTGATCGTGCTGCTCGGCTGCGGCGCGGCGGAGCTCGCCATCCGCTGGCGGCACGGTGACTTCAGGGGCAGCAGCGGCGAGGACGCGCCCGGCACCGCCGAAAAGCTGCGCGGGCTTGCCGCCGCTCCGCTCGCGCTCACCTGGCTGGCCGGCGGCGCGGTGCTGGCCAGCGTCGCGTGGGAGGCGTTCAAGGTCGGGGGCCTGTCCTTCGGTGGCGGCTTCGTGATCATCCCGCTCATGCAAGCCGACGCCGTTTTCCGCTACCACTGGATGACCGGGGCGCAGTTCCTCAACGCGGTGGCGCTCGGCCAGATCACGCCCGGGCCGGTCGTGCAGACCATCGCCGTGGTCGGTTACGCCGCCGCCGGGATCGGCGGCGGGCTGCTCGCCTCCGCCGTGGCCTTCGCGCCGTCGTTCGCGTTCGTCCTGCTCGGCGGGCGCCACTTCGACCGGATCCGGGGCGACCAGCGGGCGCGGGCCTTCCTGAACGGCGCCGGCCCCGCCGCGATTGGGGCCATCTTCGGGTCGGCGATCACGCTCACCAGGACGCTCAGCCATCCCTGGCAGTTCCTCGTGCTGGCAGGCGCCCTGGTGCTGCTGTTCCCGCTGCGCCGTGGGGTCGTGCTCACCCTGCTCGGTGCCGCCGCGGTCGGCGTCGCCGTCGCCCTGGCAGCCGGCACTGTCTCCCCGTAGCCGCCGCCGAACGCGCCCGGCGATGAGCGATTAGCCGCGGCTGCGGCGCCGGCCGAGAGTTGGCTGGCTATGGAGGGGCCGACGGTGGATACGAGACCTGCCTGGCGTGGTCTGGCACCACTCTCCGGCTTGCCTGACTCGCTCGGCCATGCTGTGTTCGTCGTGCTCGCCCGGCACGAACAGGTCGGCGATCCTGTGCTCCTCGGGACCGAACAGCAGTCGCGCGATGCTTCGCATACCTGCCACCTCCTCGGCTCGCTATCACGATATAACGCGACCGCCCGATCGGCTATACGCGTGTTCTTCACCTAAGGGCTAACAGCCGACCACTATCCGGCCAACCTGTGGTTGACCACGGCAGCGAGGATGGACCGTTCCCGCCGATGGGCCAGCACGGGAAGGTGCACGATGCCGCAGGCGAAGAAGAGGAAAGCCGCCCGGCCCTCGGGATCAGGCGCTTCTGGCCGGCCGGCCGCGCCCTCGCGAGATGTACCGTCTGGTGCCGCATCAGAGAACGCTGTTCCGCCAGGCCTCGCCCGGCGGCCGGGTAACGGGACGACGCGGCAGCCCGCCGCGGGCACCGCGACCGTCACGGCTTCCAAACAGCCGCCGCTTGATAGTCAGCCGGCACTACCCGGCATCAGGCCGACCACCGGCCAGCGGACAGCCGTTGCCAAGCCGCGCGCCGGGAAGCCGGCCACCGCGGAGGCGGTATCCGCCAAGGCGCCCACCCTGGCGGCTGCCGGGGCGAAGGCGGCGGAGGCCGCCGTCGGCGGCGGGACGGATGAGGAGGTTCCGCGGTGGGCCGCGAAGGCGCTGGAGCAGTTGCTGCACGTCACCTACTGGCTCGATCCCGGCGATCCCGGCGAGGACGGCGAGCGGCTGACGGCCACGGTGCGGTTCACCGGGCAGCGCGCGGACGTGACGGGGAAGCCGGGGCCTGGCGACACGTTCACGCAGGAGGAGACCTACCACGGCATCGCCCCCGGTAGCGGACCCGTGGCGGTGACCGCCGAAGTGCGCGGCGTCAATCCCGGCACATGGTCGGTCACCGCGCGGCCGGTCAGCCGTGCGGTCGTCGGCCAGTCGCGACCTGCCGCCGTGCCGGAGCCTGCCGCCCCGGGCCGGGTGCCGTGGCCGCGGCGGGTGACCGTGCAAGCCGGACCGCACAGTACCGTGCACACCGCCAGCACGCTGCGCTCGAAGATGCCCGGGGTCATCAGGTACGCCTACGCGTGCCTGGTCGTGCTCGGTGTGCTTGCCGGCCTGGCCATCGAAGGGGTGCTGCTGGGCGCCGGCCACTATCCGGTGCTCAGGCCGGAACTCCTGTCGGTGGCCGCGGTCACCGCCGGCGTGATCGGCGGGAAGGCCTGGTACGCCGCGGTGAGCGGCGGGAAATGGGACGGCTGGTGCATCCAGGGGTTCGTCGGCGGCGCCGCGGTCGGCGTCGCCGCAGTGGCGGTCATCGGCCCCGGCGTGCCGAAGGGCGCCTTCCTGGCGGCGGCCACGCCGGCGCTGCTGATCGGGATGGGCATCGGCCGGCACGCCTGCTTCTGGGCGGGCTGCTGCACCGGGCGGCCGACGGCGTCCCGGTGGGGAATCTGGTCATCGGACCGCCGGCTGGGGTGCCGGCGGATGCCGGTGCAACTGTATGAGGCGTGGACCGCGCTGGTCGTCGGCGCGGCGTCGCTTGGGGTCGTGCTGGCGCTGGGCCTGTCCAGGTCCGGCGCGGTGGGAGTCATAGCTCTGGCCGCCTACACCCTGGTCAGGCAGGGGATCCTGGGCCTCAGAGACGAGCCGCGGCACTGGCGGTACGGCCGTACGCTCACCGCGTCGCTGGCTGCGGCCGCCCTGATAGCAGGAGTAGTGCTGCTGGTCGTCGCCTGACGGGTCAGGCCTTGCCGAGCTTCGTCGGGAAGAGCGGCAGGTGTTCCTTGCCCATGCTGACATTGAGGACGATCGCGGCGCCGAGGTAGCCCGCGGCGAAGCTATCGAGGAGCGCGAACCAGCCGCCGACCTTCGCGACGTCCGTTGCCCAGCTCGCCGTGCCGCCGAGGTTGGCGATGGCCAAGACGATCAGGACGATGAAAGCCAGCGTGAACGGGGCCACCGCGGTCCAGCTGATGGAGGTCGCCGCGATCGCAAAAGTGGCCGTGAACAGCGCCCACAAGATTAGCCACGCCGCGAACGCGTGGTCGAAGCTGGCCACGCCCGCGGCGGCGATTATCGGGCCCGCGAAGAACTTCAGGATCAGGGCCGTGGAGAACAGGAATCCGGCGTAACCCACGCCGAAGGTGCCGCCGAACAATTCCCCGCCGCGGAACTCCCACATCCCGCCGATGAACAGGCCGATCGCGCCGATGCCGAAGCAGGTCGCAATGAATATGCCGTCAGCGGCGCCGGTCACGATTCCGGTCTCGACCAAGCCGAGGAATCCGACCGCGAAGGCGAACGCGAACGCCGATAGCGGGACGCCGCCAGCGGTCGCGGGGTAAGCGTGACCGGGCCCGGCGCCCATACCAGCGCCGGGGGCTCGATAGCCGTCCCTTCGCCGAGAGTGTGATCTTCATGCGTGGTCATGGCGTGCTCCTTTTGAGCGTCTCGCAGCAGCGAGAATGAACAGGCGGAAGCGTTGAGGAGGATGCAGGAGTACGCCGGGTCCCCGCGTTACGGTGTTTTTCGACGCGCCCATCAGCATCACCTGCCGCCGGGCCGCTGTGCCGAAATGATTAATTCGGTGCGAATCCGTGTTGAATCGACCTTGCACACATCGTAGATTCTCTGCGATCGCTTGCAAGATCGTTCGGGAAGTTGTTTTTCCGGTGGAACGTGTGCTGAATGCTGGGTAAATTCACGGTCAGGCGAGGTCCGTTTCGCAGGCCGGTTCCAGCTGTCCCCTGCCGCGGGGATCCCGCGTCGCGCGGTCGAAGCGGATGCGCCCGCGGCGTCCGTCGAATTCGAGCGTCGCGAGCATGTTGTCGAACCACGGACCACGGCTGATCCGCCACCGGATGCCGGGCTTGCGCACGCCGGCGAGCCGCGCCAGCGCGGTGCCGAGCAGGCCGCCGGCCGCCGACTCGGCGAACTGGTAGCCGCGGCGGAAGCGCGGCGGCAGAACGTTGTGCACGGGCGAGCAGACCGCCTGCCAGATGGCGCTGCGGGACGCGGTGCCGGGCAGCGACGCCGGCGCCAGGTAGCTGTTGTGCACATCGCCGGAGATGACCGTGACCGAGGCCGGCGGGGCGCCGTATGAGCCCGCGCCCAGCCCGGCCAGCAGCCGCTCGAAGTTCTCGAACGACTGGCCGAACGCCGCCCAATGCTCCAGGTCGAGGGCCTGCCGCACCCGCTCCCCCGCCCGGGCGAAGCGCCGTCCCCACGCCCCGCCGCAGACGGCCTCGTTCCACGCCTCCACGCCATGAATGCCGCGCGGCAGCAGCAGCGGCAGGGACGTGGCCAGCACCACGTGGTCCCAGTCTCCCCTCACCGACTCGGTGACCCACTCCCATTCCGCCTGGTCGACCATGAGCCTCTTGCTGTTATCGTCGATCACCCGGCGGCTGCGCGAGTCGATCACC
>DATBBI010000451.1:0-3964 GCA_036271115.1 Trebonia sp. | reverse complement strand
CAGCAAGAGAAGCCGGCGTTCGTCGAGGACAAGCACCTGGAAGGGACGCCCGAGGAACTCGCGGAGGCGATGCACGGCTACGCCGAACTCGGCGTGCAGCACATCATGTTCCAGTACGCCCCGTACACCAGCGAAGCGCGCCGGCGAATAACCGAGGCGCTCCGGCTCTATCACGGCAAGCAGGCCTAACAACCAAGGCTAAGGAAGGGTCGATCTCCCGCAGCCGCCCGTCCCGCGACAGCCGCAGCCAGCGGCTGATCCCGATCGAGCGGAGGAACGGCACGTCGTGGCTCGCCACCAGCAGCGCCCCCTGATAACAGGACAGCGCCTCGGACAGCTGCCGCGCCGACGCCATGTCCAGGTTGTTCGTCGGCTCGTCGAGCAGCAGCAGCTGCGGCGGGGGCTGGGCGAGCAGCAGCGCCGCGAGCACCGCGCGGAACCGCTCGCCGCCGGATAGTGTCCCGGCGGGCTGATCCGCCCGCGGCCCGCGGAACAGGAACCGCGCCAGCCCCGCCCGCACCTTGTTGACCGACGCGGCGGGAGCGACCGCACGCACGTTCTCGACCACGGACGCCGACTCATCCAGCACATCCAGCCGCTGCGGCAGGTAGCCGACCGCGCCGTTCAGCCGGACCGTCAAGCCGTCTAGCTCCCCGGTGACATGCCGGAGCAGGGTGGTCTTACCAGCCCCGTTCGGCCCGGTGAGCGCGACCCGCTCCGGCCCCCGAACGACAAGCTCATCGAGCGCTCCAGGCATCTCGCCGGACTCGTCGGTCTCGTCGGCTTCAGCAGTCGGCCGCCACGGCAGCCACGCCCCGTCGAGCCCGCGCACGGTCAGCACGGTCCGCCCGGCCGGCACCGCGGTTCCCGGCAGCGAGATCCGGATCGTGTCGTCGTCGCGGACGGCCTCTTCCGCCTCGGCCAGCCGCGACTCCGCGGCGGCGACGCGCTCCAGGCCGATCTCCCGCGACCGCCCCGCGGTCTCCTGGGCCGAGCGCTTGCGGGCGCTCGCGACGATTTTCGGGATGCTGCCGGACTCCGCCAAGCGCCTGCCCTGCCGGTCGCGCCGCGCCTGCTTGGTCTGGTTACCCATCAGGTCGCGTTTCTCCCGCCGGACGCCGGCTTCCGCCGCGGTGACCGCGCGCCGCGCCGCGGCCTGTTCGGTCGCGAGCTGCGCCTCGTACGCCTCGAGGTTCCCCCCGTACATGCGCAGCGAGTCCCCCGGGGAACCTGGCGCATCGGTCAGCTCGGCGATCTGGTCCATCAGCGCCAGCAGCTCGCGGTCGTGGCTGACGATGAGCATGACCCCCGGCCAGGATTCCACCGCCGCGTACAGCCGGCGCCGCGCATCGAGGTCCAGGTTGTTCGTCGGCTCATCGAGCACGATCACCGGCGGCCGCCGCAGGAACAGCGCCGCCAGCGCGGTCAGCACGGCCTCGCCGCCGGACAGCCGCCCCACCCGGTCACCGAGCCCGACGTGCCCGAGGCCCAGCCGGGACAGCCAGGCCACCGCACGGTCCGCCACGTCCCAGTCATCGCCGACCGCGTCGAACAGCTCCGGCCGGACGTCGCCCGCCTCGATCGCGGCGATCGCGTCCAGCGCGGCGGCGATCCCGAGCAGCGACGCGACCGAGGCGCCGGTGTCCAGCGTGAGGTCTTGGGGCAGGTAGCCGACCTCGCCGGTCACGGTCACCGACCCGGAGGCAGGCCGCAATTCTCCCGTGATGAGCCGGAGTAGGGTTGACTTGCCAGAGCCGTTTACGCCGATCAGCCCCGTCCTGCCGGGCCCGAAAGTAGCGTTGAGCCCAGACAGCACGACGCGGCCGTTCGGGAAAGAAAAAGACAGATCGCTCAGTACGACAGACATATGGCAGCTCCAGATGAGGTCTCAGGATGAGGTCGACCTCAGAGCTTCACGCCACTCTCCGTTCGCCGGGGAAACTCTCGCAGCCAATGATACTGGGTCTCTTGGGAGAACGCATGATCAAGACGACGAAGCCGAGCCTCGATGGCATGGTCAAGGTCACTTTTTCGCTGCCGACCAATCAGCCAGCGGGCGCGGTTTCTGTGGTCGGTGACTTCAATGACTGGGATCCGTCCGCGCACCCGCTGCGGGCGCGCTCGAACCAGACCCGCAGCGCCTCGGTGACCGTGGCGGCGGGCAGCACGCTGCGGTTCCGCTACCTGGCGGAGGGCGGGATGTGGTTCGACGACGAGACGATCCCGGCCGGGGGAGGCGGCGACCCAGTCCTCGCGGTCTAGCTCAGCCGCCCCTCACCTCGAACCTCACGAACTCCGGCTTCACGAACCATGCGGGCGTGCTCCCGCATGGTCTCGGTACCGTCGGCGCCGGGCTGCCGGCCGAACCCGCAGTACATCGCGACGCCGAAGTCGCCCATGTAGCGCGACGCGGTGGCGACCCGCCGCTGTAGTCCCGCGGTCCCGTCGATCGGCAGCACGATGCCCAGGTACACGCGCGCGTCGCCGGGCTCGAGGTCGGTGAGCGGCCGGAAGAACGCGCGGTCCTCACTGCGCAGGTACCGCGGCCCGGCGAGGTGCAGCCAGTCCACGGACCGGCCGGAGTTCGCCACCGCGAAGTTCGCCATGCGCACCAGCAGCCCCATGTCGCGCGCCTCGTACATCGGCCACTCGGGGAACGTCCCGTAGCACAGGTGGTAGCCGAGCAGCACCTCCTCGGGGACCAGGCGCGACAACCGGGTCACCGGTCCGGCAAACCGTTCCCACGCGCCCTCAGGCGTCCACGCGAGTACGCCCTCCAGGTCCTGCGTCTCGTACGCCATGTCCCACTGGATGGCCAGGTCACCGGGCGGGATCGCGGTGGTCAGCCGCCGCAGCTCACGCGCCACGAGGTCCTCGAAGGCGCGCTCGGCGATCGGATAGTCGCGCGCGTAGTCGGCCTTGAACGCGTTCAGCGCGCTGGCCGGGAACGGCAGCCCCACCTGGAACCGCAGTCCCGCCGGGATCACCCCGTCGTCGCGCAGCTTGCTGAACACGGCGTACGACTCGATCGCGTCGTCGATTCGCGGCCAGGAGTCGAAGCGCAGTTCGGTGACCCCGGGCCGGACGCCGAACACCGGCGTCTCGTACGCGTGCCGCGGCAGCCCGGTCGGCGACTCGGTCTCCTGCAGCACGACGATCCCCGGGTTCGGGCGCGCGAGCCGTTCCCGTTCGTAGCTGACCCAGCCCGCCCGCGGCCCGGTCTCGCCGTCAGGCAGCGCGAACACCAGGTCGCCGAAGAGCCCGGCCGCGCCGCGCAGCGCCGTCTCTGTCGAGTCAGCCGGCAGGCTCCCTACGAGCAGCAGCTCACTGTTTACTCGCCGTGCCATTTCGCTGCCTCCAGTCATTTTCCGGAACGGGCCCGTCGTGACTCCCACGGCTACGCTTACACCGACCGGGGACGCCCGGCAACGTGGTGGGCGCAACGAGGGAGGCGCGGATGGACTCGTTCGCTGGAAAACTCGCCGTGGTGACCGGCGGCGGCTCCGGTATCGGCCGGGAGCTGGTCAGGCAGCTCGCCGCCGAAGGCTGCTCGGTCGCCGCCTGCGACATCAACGCCGACACGGTCGCCGAGACGGTGACGCAGGGGCAGCCAGGCGCCGCCGTCGAGGTGACGGTCACCGGCCACGTCTGCGACGTCTCCGACGAGGCGCAGGTGCTGCGGTTCCGCGACGAGCTACTCGATGCGCATCACGCGGACCACGTCGACCTCGTGTTCAGCAACGCGGGCGTCGGCGGGGGCGGCAGCTTCATCAAGGACTCCCGCGAGGATTGGGAGCGGGTGTTCGCCATCGACTGGTGGGGCGTCTACTACTGCGCCCGCGCGTTCCTGCCGTTGCTCATCAAGAGCGCCGAAGGGGTGCTCGTCAACACCAGCAGCGTCAACGGTTTCTGGGCGACGCTGGGACCCGGGGCGCCGCACACCGCCTACAGCACGGCGAAGTTC
>DATBBI010000450.1:0-1938 GCA_036271115.1 Trebonia sp. | reverse complement strand
CCGGCTCCGCTTCCACGCAACCACAGCAGCACACTGGTTCGAGACCCAGAACATGATCGTGCAGCGCCCCGCGCCGCCATGGCGCGGGATAAATGAATGGCAGGCAGTCAACGCCTTTCGCCCGGCCGCGCGCCGGGTCGGGTAGTTCCACGACGAGCCCGCCGCTCCGTTGTGCTTGTCGACCGCGATCGCTCCGAGTGCGCCGAACGCCGCGGCCGGTACGAACAACGGCAGGACGACCGCGGCCAGCGTGACAGATGCCTTCCGAGCACGCGTCCCTCCCGCCATGATCACTCCCCGGAAACCTCGAGCCCGCATCCCTGCTCCTCCTGCCATGAACGCTCCCCGATGCCTTCGTTGATGCCGCGTGGACTGTGCCCTCGCGGGGCCTCAAGCACACGAACACCAGAGTTCCCGCACGCGAGTGCCTGGCTGGAAGCTTTCGGCCCTCGCGCTGCAGACCATGTCAGTGCGAATCGCCCACGGAACCTGGGTCTGGCTCCCCCAACGCTTCTCCAATCACGAAGCACGAGCTGTGTCCATCGCGTCATTGGCGTGGCGGGCCACTTCTCCTTCGGCCTCGGGAAGTCTTGAAGCAGCAGTCGAGCCGTCACAGCCGGCTCGGCGACAAACCGGCACTCTGGGTCGCGAACCGGGGCTGAATAGGGGGGATATCCCCCGGTATGCATTCCCGGCTGCCTCATTGGCCGCATGGGCGGGCTGCGCGAGCCTTTCGGCATGTCGATCACAGCTTTGCCAACGAAGACAGCGGCCGTCGTTCTCGAGGGCGTGACCAAGACCTACGGCGGTGGCGAGGGCAGTGTGCGGGCGCTCGATGACGTCTCGCTCGCGTTCGAGCGGGGGACGTTTACCGCGATCATGGGTCCGTCCGGATCGGGAAAGACCACCCTGGTCCAGGCGGCTGCCGGGTTGGACCGGCCGGATCGCGGCACGGTCAGGATCGGTGACGCCGAGCTGACCAGGATGCGCGAGAAGCGGCTGGCGCGGCTGCGCCGGCGGCGCGTCGGGTTCGTGTTCCAGTCGTTTAACCTGCTGCCGTCGCTGACGGCCGAGCAGAACGTGGTCCTGCCGCTACGGCTTGCCGGGCAGCGCCCGCGTCGCCGCGCCGCGCGCGAGGCGCTGGCGCGCGTCGGGCTGGCCGACCGCGCTCGGCATCGGCCCGCGCAGCTTTCCGGTGGACAGCAGCAGCGGGTGGCGATCGCTCGCGCGCTGGTCTGCGAGCCCGATGTGATCTTCGCCGATGAGCCGACCGGGGCGCTGGACTCGCGCAGCGCGCGCCAGGTACTTGGAATTCTGCGCGAGGCCACGGACCGCGATGGCCGGACCATCGTGATGGTCACCCACGATCCGGTGGCCGCCGCGGTCGCGGACCGCGTCCTGTTTCTGGCCGACGGGCGGATCGTGGACGAGATGGCGAAGCCAAGCGCGGATGTCGTCAGCGATCGCCTGACCGAGCTGAGCGCGTAGTCATGTCGCTGTTTCGCTCCCGCATGCTCCAGCCCCGTCCCGGTGCATTCGCCGGCATCTTCGTGATGATCGCGATGACCGCGACGATCGTCGCGGCGGTCGGGCAGTTCATGGCGACTGGACTCGGGGCGCCCGGTCCGGGGCGGTTCGCCGCGGCGGACGCGGTGGTGCGGGCGCCCGCGACGGTGAACGTCGGGCACGGCGATAGCGCCGATACGGTCGACGTGCAGCGCCCGGCTCGGTTGCCGGCGGCCGCCCTAGCCCGCGTCGCCGCTGTTCCCGGCGTGCTCAGCGCGGTCGGCGATGTGAGCTTCCCGCTGGCGGTGATCGGTCGCGACGGCGTCCCTCTGCCGACGCGCGGCGGCGCCCCCACCCACGGCCACGGCTGGCCCTCCGCGGCACTGACGCCCTACCGCCTCCTCGCCGGCTCCGCCCCCCGTGCTCCGGGCC
>DATBBI010000449.1:0-10056 GCA_036271115.1 Trebonia sp. | reverse complement strand
TCACGGACCTGGTCGGCAGCGGCGGCGACGGCGCGCACACGGTCAACGTGTCGACGATGGCGACGATCGTCGCGGCGGCGGCCGGCGCCAGGATGGTCAAGCACGGCAACCGGGCGGCGTCGTCCGCCTGCGGCGCGGCCGACGTGCTCGAGGCTCTCGGCGTGGTGATCGACCTGCCGCCGGCCGCCACCGAGGCGCTGTTCGCCGAGCTCGGCGTCGCCTTTCTCTTCGCGCCGCTGTACCACCCGGCGCTGCGGCACGCCGGCCCGGTGCGCCGCGATCTTGGGGTGCCCACGGCGTTCAACTACCTCGGGCCGCTGACCAACCCGGCCAGGCCCACGTCGCTGGCGGTCGGCGTCGCCGACCCGCGGATGGGCCCGGTGCTGGCCGGCGTGCTCGCCGGGCGCCGCAACTCCGCGATCGTGTTCCACGGCGGGGGCATCGACGAGCTCACCACGACCGGCCCGTCCGCGGTGTGGGTCGTCGCCGACGGCACGGTCTCGCCGGCCGAGTTCGACCCCGACTCGCTCGGCCTGCCCCGGGCGTCCCTGGACAGCCTGCGCGGCGGCGACGCCGCGCGCAACGCCGGCGTGGTCCGTGCGGTGCTGGCCGGCGAACCGGGCCCGGTTCGCGACATCGTGCTGCTCAACGCCGCCGCCGGCCTGGCGGCCGCCGACGGCTTCGCGCCGGCGGCGTCCGCGGACGCGCTCGTGAAAGCCCTGGCTGACGGCATGGCCCGCGCCGCGGAAGCCGTCGACTCCGGCGCCGCCGCGCGGCTGCTCGAGCGCTGGACGGAAACCAGCCACCGACTGGCCACCCCGCGCCCGCGCGGCTAGGAGCACCCGGAGCCAGCCATCAGCCGCTGCCGGTGTCTTGCCGGCTCTCGTGCCGCCACTCGTGGCCGAACTCGTTGTCGTGCAGGCGTCGCAACTGGTGCGCGTAGTGGTCCAGCCGGTCCGCGGCCTGCGTCATCTCGTGGTAGTCCTGGCCGTGGTCGCGTGCGGCCGTCTTTTCCTCCGCCCGCTTGCGCACGATGCGCAGCTCTTCGCGGCTGAGCTCCGCGATCCTCGCCAGTACTTCTTCCAGGTCCACTGTGTACGGACTCCTCTGCGTCAGGCGTCGGCGACGCCGATGGAGAAAGCGGCCTCGAGGTCATGCCGGGAGTAGGTGCGGAACGCGATGTGCGTCTGGGTGTCGCTGACGCCGGGCACCTTGTTCAGCCCGCCGGGAATCACGTCGGCCAGCTCGTCGTGCGCGCGGACTCGGACGATCGCCACCAGGTCGTAGTCGCCGGTGATCGAGTAGACCTCGCTCACCGCCGGGATCTGCGCGATGACCTCCGCGACCTCCGGGATGCGCTGAATCTCTGCCTTGATCAAGACGATGGCGGTGACCACTGGCTGCCTCCCGGACGGCTGTGACGTGACGCCGCTTACCCTATCCCCGCCGCGCCCTGACCCTTTCGGCGCGCCGCGCCCGCCGCGCCAGCGCGCGCAGCGCCCGGGCCAGCCGGCGCGTGGGCCGCAGCCGTCCGAACCTGAGCCGTTCCAACCTGGCAGCGGCTTCCGCGTCGCGGGCGGCGAGCCAGGCGGTCAGCTCCCCGAGCGTGTGCACCCCTTCCCTGTCGGCGAGCCGCGCCAGCAGTTCCCTGAGCACGACGGCGGTGGCGCGGGCGTCGTCCAGCGCCCGGTGCGATGGCCGTACCGGCGTCCCGAAGTACTCGGCCAGCGTCGCCAGCTTCCTGTCGGGCACCTCGTCAGGGGCGGCCATCAGGTACCTGGCCAGCCGGACCGTGTCCAGCACTTCGAAGCCAGGCCAGCCAAGCCCCGCCGACGCGCACGCCGCGACGAGGAAGCGCAGGTCGAACGGGGCGTTGTGAGCGGTGAGCACGCTGCCCTCCGCGAACGCGAGCAGGCCGGGCAGCACGGCCGCGACCGGCGGCGCGAGGGCCAGCATCAGGTCGCTGATCCCGGTGAGCTCGGTGATCGGCGCCGGGACCGGCGTGCCCGGGTTCACCAGCGACGTGAACTCGGCGACGACCTCGCCCCTGCGCACCCGGACGGCGCCGATCTCGGTGATCCCCGCCACGTCGGGGGACCAGCCGGTCGTCTCCACGTCCACGACCGTGAAGTCCAGGTCGCGCAGGAGGGCGTCAGCGGCGCTGGTCGCCGCGGAGCTGCCCTGAGTTTCCGTCACGTCAACCACGGTACGGCGGGGTACCGACATTCCGCCGGAATGTCAGTAGCCGCCTCTACCGTGTCCCTGGAGAGCGAAAAGGCATCCGATTCCGCTGCAACCGCGAGAGGCGGCGACCATGGTGATCAACTGCGACCGGTGCGAGGCGCGCGGCCTTGCCTGCGGCCACTGTGCCGCGACAGCGCTCGTGGGGGAGGAAACTGATCTCGGGCCCGCCGAGCTGCGGGCGCTGACCGTGCTCGCGAACGCGGGGCTGATCCCGCCGCTGCGGTACGCGCCGCGGATGGCGAAGGCGTCGTTACCAGTAGGCCGTAATTAACCGAATCGGTTGAACCGGTCCCAGTTTCCTCAATAGCCTCCCTATATGCCCACGGTCCTTGCGCTGAAGGCCCCCACATCGATCGCTCGTACGCCCAGGGGACGGCGCGCCGCCGTGGTGCTTGCCGTCTTCCTGCTGGCAGGCGGGGCCGCCACCGGGATCTCGCAGGCCGCGGGCGCGGCGCCGCAGCCCACGGTCAGCCAGGTGCAGGCGGAGGTCAACGCCCTCACCGCCAAGTTCGACAAGGCGGTCGAGCAATACGACCAGGTGGCGCAGCAGCTGACCGCGGCGAAGGGCAGGCTCAGCCAGGTCAACAAGGAGATGGCCGGCGACCAGGCCAAGTACAACGCCGCACGGCTCAAGGTCGTGCAGATCGCCAACGCCTCCTACATGGACTCAGGGAGCACGTCGCTGGCCGGGCTGCTCACCTCGAACGACCCCGCGCAGGTGCTCGCCGAGGCGTCGGTCATCATGCAGCTCACCGGCGCCAGGAACATGGAGACCCAGTACTTCCTCGGCATCGCCCAGCAGCTCGGCTCCGTGCAGCAGGAGCAGCAGCGCACCGAGCTCGGCATCCAGCAGCTGGCTGACCAGCGGTCCCAGACGAAGAACAACATCCAGAAGCTGCTCAAGAGCAAGCAGGAGACGCTGGACTCGCTGACCGCGACGCAGCAGCAGCAGGTGCTCGCCGGAGGCCTCGGCGGCGGCGGCACCACCTCGGGCACCTACACCGGGCCCACCGGTACCCAGGCGGATACGGCCGTCCAGTTCGTCTACAACCAGCTCGGCTGCCCCTACGTGTACGGCGGTACCGGCCCGTGCAACAGCGGGTTCGACTGCTCGGGACTCGTGCAGGCGGCCTGGGCAGCGGCGGGCATCTCGATCCCGCGCGACACCTATGAGCAGTGGGCCGCGCTGCCGCACGTCTCCGCCTCGTCGATCGAGCCAGGGGACCTGCTGTACTACAACGGCGAGGGCCACGTGGCGATGTACGTCGGTGGCGGGTACATCATCGACGCGCCGTCAAGCGGGTACAACGTGGAGAAGATCCCGATGAGTACCGCCTGGTACGCGGACAGCTTCGACGGCGCCGCCCGCCCGTAACCCGCTGCGGGCGCGGCTACACTGATGGGCGCCATGCGCCGCACACTGATCGTCACCAACGACTTCCCGCCCAGGCGGGGCGGCATCCAGTCGTTCGTGCACGCGCTAGCGCTGCGGCTCGATCCCGGCAAGCTGACCGTCTACGCCCCGCGCTGGGACGGCGCGCGGGAGTTCGACGCGGCCCAGCCGTTCGAGGTCGTCAGGCATCCCACGTCGCTGATGATCGGCGGCCCTTCTGTCACCCGCCGTGCCGTCCAGCTCGCCAGGTCCGGGGGAGCGGAGGCCGTCATCTTCGGTGCCGCGGCGCCGCTGGGGCTGATCACCCCCGCGCTGCGCCGCGCGGGCATCGAGCGCGCGGTCGCGATCACCCACGGCCACGAGGCCGGCTGGGCCGCGCTGCCCGTCGCCAGGAACCTGCTGCGCCGCATCGGCGACGAGACCGACGTGGTCACGTACCTGGGCGAGTACTTCCGGGTCCGGCTGGCGCGGGCGCTCTCGCCCGCCGCGGCCGCCCGCATGGTTCAGCTGCACCCGGCCGTCGACGCGGCCCAGTTCCGCCCCGACCCGGCGGCCCGCGAGATGGTCAGGGACCGCTACGGGCTCGCCGGCCGTCCCGTTGTCGTGTGCGTCTCCAGGCTGGTCCGCCGCAAGGGACAGGACACGCTGCTCACAGCGTGGCCCGAGGTGCTGAAGAAGGTCCCCGACGCATCCCTGCTGATCGTCGGCTCCGGTCCGCACTCGGCTGCTCTCCATCAGCTGTCAGAACGTACGGGGCTGACTCCCAGCGTCCGCTTCACCGGTCCGGTGCCGGCCGCCGAGCTTCCCGCGCACTACGCGGCCGGGGACGTCTTCGCCATGCCGTGCCGGACCAGGCGCGGCGGCCTCGACGTGGAGGGCCTCGGCATCGTCTACCTGGAGGCGTCGGCGGCCGGGCTGCCGGTGGTCGGCGGCGACTCGGGCGGCGCCCCCGACGCGATCCTCGAAGGCGAGACGGGCTACGTGGTCCCCGGCCGTGATATCGGCGCGCTGGCGCAGCGGCTCGTCGCCCTCCTCACCGACCCGGCCACCGCCCGCGCGATGGGCGACAAGGGCCGCGCCTGGGTAGAACGCGACTGGTCCTGGGACCTGACCGCCACCCGCCTGCGCGCTCTCCTCGAGTAACCTCCTCGGGAGTACCCGTCTTAGGAGTACAAGGCCTCGATGTCGCTGGCGAACTCCTTGTTCAGCACCGAGCGGCGGATGCCCAGCTTGGCGGACAGATGGCCCTGTTCCTGGGTGAAGTCGGAGTCGAGGATCCGGAACTTGCGGATGGACTCAGCGCGAGAGACCGCCAGGTTAGCGTCGTCGACCGCGCGCTGCACTGACGCGATCAGGTCCGCGTCGTCCTTGAGGTCGGCGACGGTCGCGTCGGCCGGCTTGCCGTGCCGCTCCTTCCACGGCCCGAACGCCTCGTCGTCGATCGTGATCAGCGCGGCGACAAACGGCCTGCCATCCCCGACGACCATGGACTGGCCAATGATCAGGTGGCTGCGCAGCCGGTCCTCGAGCACCGCGGGCGCGACGTTCTTACCGCCGGCGGTGACGATGATCTCTTTCGCCCGGCCGGTGATGGTGAGGAATCCCTCGTCGTCGAGCTCGCCGATGTCGCCGCTGCGGAACCAGCCGTCCTCGGTGAACGCCTCGGCGGTCGCCTTCTCGTTCTGCCAGTACCCGGGGAAGATCGTCTTGCCCCGGATCTGCACCTCGCCGTCGTCGGCGATGCGGACGGCGACGCCGGGCAGCGGCAGGCCGACGCTGCCGATCTTCTGCCGGTCCGGGCGGTTCACCGACACCGCCGCGGTCGTCTCGGTCAGCCCGTACCCCTCGAGCACGGCGACGCCGACGCCGCGGAAGAAGTGCCCGAGCCGCGGCGCCAGCGCGGCGCCGCCCGAGACCGCCCACCGCGCCTTGCCGCCGAGCGCGGCGCGCAGCTTGCTGTAGACCAGCCGGTCGAACAGGACGTGCTCGGCGCGCAGCGCGAGGCGCGGCCCGCGAGATGAGTCGAGCGCCTCGCTGTACGCCACCGCGGTCCGCGCGGCGCGGGCGAAGATCGGGCCCCTGCGCTCGCCGATGGCCCGCTGCTCGGCGCCGTTGTAGACCTTCTCGAACACCCGAGGCACGGCGAGCACGAAAGTGGGCTGGAACGAGGCCAGGTCCGGCACCAGGTCGCGGGTGTCGGAACAGTGCCCGAGAACGATGCCGGCCTCCAGGCAGCCGACCTCGATGACCCGCGCGAAGACGTGCGCCAGCGGCAGGAACAGCAGCGTGCTCGCCGCTGGCATCTCGTGGATCGCGGCGAGCGGGCCCATGAACGCGTTGCGCACGTCGGCGAGCAGGTTCTCGTGGCTGAGCTCGCAGCCTTTGGGGCGGCCGGTGGTGCCGGAGGTGTAGATGATGGTCGCGAGGTCCGCGGCGTTGGCGGCGCCGGCGCGCTCGGCGAGGGTCTCGGCACTGACGTCGGTCCCGCCCGCCACGAGCTTGCCCAGGTCGGGGGAGATCCGCCACAGCTGCTCGAGCGCCGGGAGCCGGTCCCGCGCTTGCGTGATCATGTCCTCGAACGCATCGGTCTCCACGATCACGGCCCGGGCCGCGGAGTCGGACAGCACCCATTCGGCCTGCTGGGCGGAGTCGGTCTCGTAGATCGGCACCACGACGGCGCCGACGGTCCAGGCCGCGTAGTCGACGAGCGTCCACTCGTAACTGGTGTGCGACATGATCGCCACCCGGTCGCCGGGGGAGATGCCTGCCGCGATCAGCCCCTTGGCGAGCGCGTGCACCTCGTCCCTGAACTGGGCGCAGCTGATGTCCTCCCAGCTGCCGTCGGCGGCCTTGCGGCGCAGCGCCACGGCTCGCGGCTGCTCCGCCGCGCGCCGGGTAACCACGTCGGCCAGGTTCGCCGCGGCGGGGATGTCCGCCAGAGCGGGAATGCTGTACTCGCGCACGACCTCTCCCTTTCGTCGCCCCCCATTGGACCACGAACGGTGTAAAGCCTAGCCAACGCCGGCGCCGAGTCCTCCTATTGGCAGGCAGCCACCGCCGGCGCTAAGTGTTCCTACTAGCCGGTAGCTTTTATCGTGATCTCATGAGGGTCCACGTGGTGAGCGATGTTCACGGCTCGGCCGACGCCCTGGCCGCCGCGGGGGACGGCGCCGACATGCTGATCTGCCTGGGCGACATGCTGCTCTTCCTCGACTACGCGGACCACACCCAGGGCATCTTCGCCGAGCTGTACGGCGCCGAGCACGCCAGGGAGTACATCGACCTGCGCACCGCGCGCCGGTTCGACGAGGCCAGGCAGCTGACCGCGGGCATCGCGGCGCGGCTGACCGCCGACCGCGGTGCCGACCTGCGCACGCTCACCGAGCAGGCCATCAGGCGGCAGTACGCCGCGCTGTTCGAGGCGCTGGCCGAGCCCGCCTACCTTACGTACGGCAATGTCGACGTGCCCCGGATGTGGAACGGGTACCTGAAGCCCGGCCACCACGTCGTGGACGGCGGCAGGGTGGAGGTGGGCGGTCTCACCTTCGGGTTCGCCGGCGCCGGGCTGATCTCCCCGTACCGCACGCCGAACGAGATTCCCGAGGCGGAGTTCGCCGCCAAGCTCGACGCCGTGGGGCCGGTCGACGTGCTGTGCACGCACATCCCGCCCGCCGTCCCCGAACTGCTCTACGACACGGCCGCCCGGCGGATGGAGACGGGCAGTCAGGCGCTGCTTGAGGTGATCCGCCGGACGCAGCCGCGGTACGCGTTGTTCGGCCACGTGCACAACCCGCTCGTCCGGCGGGTGCGAGTCGGCCGCACCGAGTGCGTCAACGTCGGCCATTTCCGCGCCACGCGCGTGCCATTTGTGGTGCAGCTGTAGGAGTAGCGTTAAGGCATGAGCCAGCCAGCACGTGACCCGATCGGCGACTTCCAGCGGTGGCTGATGAAGGCGGGAGCACGCAGCCTTAGCCGCGACGTGGCCAACAGGGTGAGAGCCTCGCTCGGCGGCGGCGCTAGCGCGAATAAGCACGCCAGCGTGTGGGAGACCGCCACCACGGAACCGCCGGGGGACGAGCCGCCGGAGTGCCAGTGGTGCCCGATCTGCCGCGCGGCCCGCAGGTACCGTGACTCCGGCAGCACCGGCGCTCCCGACATCGGCACCCAGCTGGCGGGGGTCACGGACGTGCTCGCGGGCTTCACCAAGGACGCGTTCAGCCTGTTCGAGGCCGCCGTGCGGAATCCGCAGCGGCCACCGGGCGCCCCAGGTACCCGTAAACCCCCGGGCGCGGCCACTCCCAGCGCCCCCGGTCCCAGCGCCCCGGGCGCACCGGGCGCCTCGTCAGACGACGGCCCCGTCGTCGGGCCCGGAGTCACGTGGGCCGCCGCCGTTGTCCATGCGGAGCACGAGGATAGCGAACCCGCCGACGAAGGCGGCCACGGAGAGGAAGACGGCGAGCCCGGAGACGCTGCCGCCGACAGCCGTGGCGATGAGCAGGTAGAGGGGTCCGCCGAATAGCGCAAGCCAGGCGCCCTTGGTGATGGGGTCCAGCTTGGGCAGCGGCGGGGGCGACGGCGGCACGTAGTGCTCGTCGGCGGGGTTGCCAGGAACACTGCCGTCCCTGGGGCCGCGCCCGGCCGTGGCGCCGACTGGCGGCGCCGGCGGCCATGGCGCCTCCTGCAGTCCCGGTGCGCCGGGCCCGCCGGTCAGCCCTGGCGGGTTCGCCGGCGGCTCGCGGGGCAGCGCCTCAGGAACCGCGGGCGGCATGACCGGCGGCGGCATGGCCGGCGGCGGCGCGGGCGTGACGTGCACTGGACCGTCGAGGTCCTCCAGCTCCGGCCAGGGCGCTTCGCCGTCGGCGGGCGCGGGCGCGTCGAACCGGGCGACCAGGTCGCGCCACACGGCTTCCTGGCCGTCGCCCGCGGCCGCGTCCCCGGTGGTGCCGGGCACGTCCTCCTCAGCCACTGTGCTGTCCTTACACCCTCTTCCCCGCTGCGGTGTGCTCTTTGATGAACGCCAGCGTGCCGTCAAAGATTGCCGGCGCGTCGTTGTCCAGCGTCGCCACGTGGTAGCTGTCGGGCAGCGGGACTACCTCGGCGGCGGGCAGTGCCGCCGTGAGTACCTGCATGCTCGCCGGCCCCACCACATGATCGACAGTAGACCGGTAGACGCGCACCGGCTGAGTCACCCCCGCCAGTTGCCGCGTGGTGAGCTTCCACAGCTCGGGCAGCGTGCCCGCGGCCTTGAGCGGGACGCGCTGGTAGCCGCCCTCACTGGCGCCGGGCTTCTTGATGTTGCCCGCGATGCCCTTCACCGACACGTTCACGTGCTTGAGGATAGGCGCCAGCACGAACAGCCTGGTGTCCGGCGCCAGCGACGGGTTCACCACGACGAGCCCGCTGACCTTGGCGCCCTGGGTCTCCGCCAGCCGGAATGCCAGGCAGCCGCCCATCGAGATGCCGGTGATGAAAACCTGCTCGCACCGGCCGCTCAGCTCAGTGAAGGCCTGCTCGGCCGTCGCGTACCAGTCCCGCGACCCGGTGGTGGCCAGGTCCTGCCAGGTCGTGCCGTGCCCGGGCAGCCTGGGCGCTCGCACGGTGAGCCCGGCGGCCGCCAGGTGCTCGGCCCACGGCCGCACCGTCCGCGGGCTCCCGGTGAAGCCGTGCAGGACCAGGACCCCGACAGGCCCGCCGTCGGCGGAGAACGGCTCCGCGCCTGGCTGCACGGTCACCGAAGTGCCGCCGGCCGGCGCTGACGATGCAGCGGACATGGTCGAATCGTCGCATGCCGGGCGGGTGGTGCGCAGCAGTAGATCGGCATTTATGACTGGTTTCACTATGTCTCGCACCGGGTGCCTGAGTTTCTGAACCCCACGTACGGCCCGGGACGTGCGACGATGGGGGAGTGTTTTACTGGGTAACCAAATACACGCTGGGCATGGCGCTCAAGGTCATCTTCCGGCCGTGGTCGCGCGGCAAGAAGCACATGCCCCGGCGCGGTCCCGTCATCCTCGCCAGCAACCACCTGTCCTTTGCGGACCACTTCTTCGGCGCGCTCCCGCTGCCCCGCAAGGTGGTGTTCCTCGCCAAGGCCGAGTACTTCACGGGCAAGGGCATCAAGGGGCTGGCGAGCCGGGCGTTCTTCAGCGGAGTCGGCCAGATACCGATCGACAGGACCGGCGGCGAGGCAAGCGAGCGGGCGCTCAGCTCGGGCCTGCGGGTGCTCGCGGGCGGCAACGTGCTCGGCATCTACCCGGAGGGCACCAGGTCACCTGACGGCCGCCTCTACCGTGGGCGCACCGGCGTGGCACGGCTCGCCCTTGAGTCCCGCGCCCCAGTGGTGCCCTGCGCGATGATCAACACGTTCGAGTTCCTGCCCCGCGGCTCGTTCCGGCCGAAGCTGGGGATCCGGCCCGGCG
>DATBBI010000448.1:0-4959 GCA_036271115.1 Trebonia sp. | reverse complement strand
CCACGCGCTCAGCGCCGCGCAGGCGCTGGCCTTCGTCCGGCAGCGGGAGAACCTGCCCAACGGGGACCTGGACCGCACCCACCGGCAGCAGGCCGTGCTCGACTACGTGATCTGGAAGGTCAAGCACCAGAACCTGGTGGCGGACCTCGTTGAAGGCAACACCCTGCTCAACGACCTGAAGACCTTCATGATCACCAGCGGTGGCTGGAACATCGTGGAGTTCGCCACCGAGATGCAGAACCTGACCGGCCGGAACCTGGTCTTCCAGACGCTGCCGATTCAGACCCAAGAGAACAACGTGATGCTGAACGGCCGGCTCCAGGACATCAATATCGTCAATCCCGCCTATCTCCAGCACTGGGTGCACAACCTCTTGAACCCGGCGCCCGCCACCCCCAGGAAGGCGGTCCCGGCCGCATCGGCGAAAGCCACCGTGTCCATCCCGCCGGCCTCGACCGTCACCGTCGACGTATACAACGGCGGCACCGCCACCGGCCTGGCCACCGGGGTCTCGCAGGCGCTGGTCTCCGCCGGTTACAAGGCCGGCGCCATCAATAACGCCTCCGCCCAGCCTGAGCCGGTCCAGTCGGCGACCCAGGTCTTCTACGGCACCGGGACGTCGGCCAACGCGGCGAAGATCGCTAAGTACTTCGGGGCGACCGCCGCCGTGGCCACGTCCGTGCCCGCCGGTCACGTCGAGATCCTGCTCGGCACGGCCGCCACCGCGGTGCCCTCGGCGATCGCCTCGTCCGGCGCAAGCTCTGGTGCCACCGCGGGCAGCTCTGCCTCACCATCGGCGTCGGCCACCCCCACGGCGAACGATGGCCAGGCCGGCGGCTCGGTCACGGTCAAGCCCAACGCCCCCTACGGCATCCCCTGTGTGGACTGACCGCGGCTACCCTAGTGCTGTGGCAGACATCAAGGGCAAGATCCGCGTCATCGTGGCCAAGGCGGGCCTTGACGGTCACGATCGCGGCGCGAAGGTCGTGGCTCGCGCGCTGCGCGACGCCGGCGTGGAGGTCATCTACACCGGACTGCACCAGACGCCGGAGCAGATCGTGGCGGCCGCGATCCAGGAGGACGTGGACGCGATCGGCCTCTCCGTGCTGTCCGGCGCGCACATGACGCTGTTCGCGCGGCTCCTGGACCTGCTGAAGGAGCAGGGCGCCGACGACATCGTGGTGTTCGGCGGCGGCATCATCCCGGACGCCGACATCGCCGAGCTCACCGCGATGGGCGTCTCTAAGATCTTCACCCCTGGCGCCCCGACCACGGACATCGTCGCCTGGGTGAACGCCAAACTCGGCCCGCGCCGGGCCGCGTGACGTAACGTCACGCGGGCCCCGATGCGCGGTCAGCGGGACGGATGAGCGGTCAGCGGGTACGCATGATGTCGCGGACGAGGGCGGCCGTTTCGCTCGGGGTCTTGCCGACCCGCACACCCGCCTTCTCCAGCGCCTCTTTCTTCGCCTGCGCCGTGCCGGAAGAACCGGAGATGATCGCGCCCGCGTGGCCCATCGTCTTGCCCTCGGGCGCGGTGAAACCGGCCACGTAGCCGACGACTGGCTTGGTCACGCTCTGCTCGATGAACGCCGCGGCCCGCTCCTCGGCGTCGCCGCCGATCTCGCCGATCATCACGACCGCCGACGTCTCAGGGTCTTCCTCGAATGCCCTGAGGCAGTCGATGTGCGTGGTGCCGATGATCGGGTCGCCGCCGATGCCCACGGCGGTAGAGAACCCGATGTCGCGCAGCTCGTACATCATCTGGTAGGTCAGCGTCCCCGACTTGGACACCAGGCCGATCCGGCCCTCGGACGTGATGTCGGCCGGGATGATGCCGGCGTTGGACTTGCCGGGGGAGGCGATGCCCGGGCAGTTCGGCCCGACGATCCGCGTCTTGTTGCCCTTCTCGCAGGCGTAGGCCCAGAACTCGGCCGTGTCGTGAACCGGGACGCCCTCGGTGATCACGATGCACAGCGGGATCTCCGCGTCGATCGCCTCGAGCACGGCGGTCTTCGTGCCGGTCTCAGGCACGAAGACCACGGACACGTCGGCGCCCGTTGCGGCCATGGTGTCGGCCACGGTGCCGAAGACCGGGACCTCCGTGCCGTTCAGCTCGACCGTCTGCCCGGCTTTCCGCGGGTTGGTCCCGCCCACCACCTTCGACCCGGCGGCAAGCATGCGCGCGCCGTGCTTCCGGCCCTCAGAGCCCGTGATGCCCTGCACCAGGATCCGGCTCTCGGCGGTCAGGAAGATCGCCACCTCATGCTCCCTTCACGGGTGCGGCGGCAGCCAGTTCGGCCGCGCGGCGCGCCGCGCCGTCCATCGTGTCCACCTGCTCCACCACCGGCAGGTTCGCCTCGTGGAGGATGGCCCTGCCTTCGGCCGCCTTGTTGCCGTCGAGCCGGACGACGATCGGGTGGTTCACTTCCTCGCCGCGCTCCCTCAGCAGCGCGACCGCGGACACGATCCCGTTGGCCACCGCGTCGCACGCGGTGATGCCGCCGAACACGTTCACGAACACCGACCGCACCGATGGGTCGGAGAGCACGATCTCCAGGCCGTTGGCCATCACCTCGGCGGATGCGCCGCCGCCGATGTCGAGGAAGTTCGCCGGGCGGATGCCGCCGAACGCCTCGCCCGCGTACGCCACCACGTCGAGCGTGCTCATCACGAGGCCGGCGCCGTTGCCGATGATGCCGACCTCACCCTCCAGCTTCACGTAGTTGAGGTGCTTTTCCTTCGCCCGCGTCTCGATCGGGTCCGTGGAGCTCGCGTCGGCGAACCGCTCGTGGTCCTGGCGGTAGGCGGCGTTGTCGTCGAGCGTGACCTTGCCGTCGAGGGCGAGCACCCGTCCGTCCGGGGTCAGCACCATCGGGTTCACCTCGACGAGCGTGGCGTCCTCATCGGTGAACATCGCCCACAGCCGTTCCGCCAGCAGGGCCGCCTGCTCGGCGGCCTCGTCAGGGATCCGGCCGGCCTTGATGATCTCCATGGCTTTCGCGTGGTCCACGCCGGTCAGCGGGGAGACCGGGATGCGGGCGATCGCGTCGGGGCTGGAGTGCGCGACCTCTTCGATCTCCATGCCGCCCTGGACCGAGCAGATGGACATGAACGTGCGGTTCGCCCGGTCCAGGAGGAACGACAGGTAGTACTCCGACTTGATGTCCGTCGCCTCGGCGATCAGGACCTTGTGCACGGTGTGGCCCTTGATGTCCATCCCGAGGATGCGCTGTGCCTTCTCGTAGGCGTCGACCGGCCCGTCGGCCAGCTTCACGCCGCCGGCCTTGCCGCGTCCGCCGGTTTTCACCTGCGCCTTCACCACGACTTGGGGAGTGCCTTCCGCCGCGTACGCGACGGTGATCTCCCGCGCCTCTTCGGCAGTGTCGGCGACCTTGTCCTTCGGCACCGGAACGCCGTATTCGGCGAAGAGTTCCTTGGCCTCATACTCAAACAGGTCCACTGGGGGTCCGATCTCGGTCCGTTTGGCTGCGTCTGACTTACCGCGTGACACGCGGCGTCCACCAAGCAGCCTAGTCTGTGGCCGCCGCCGGCCGGGGCCTAGGTCACCGACGCGGCTTGTGAGCTGACTCTCAACGGCGTGGCTGCGTGCCGATTGCCCGGTCCGCCGCCAGGATGGACTAGTGAGTCCGTTCCCCCGGGGGGACGACCCCCCGGGATCCCCCCGGTATGGGGGGCGCCTGCCCCCCATACCCCCTGGGCCCGGCCGGCCGATGCTCATGGCGGGCGCCGCCGCCGCGCTGGCCGCGGCGGGCGGCGGGCTCGCCGTGCTCATCACGCTGACCGCCGTCGGCTGGATCACCGCGCCGCATGTGGGCATCGGCGGCGGCCTGGCCGGGGTGCTGCGCTCCGCGGGCCTGCTCTGGCTCGTCGCGCACCACGTCCAGGTGACCGTCCGCGGCGTCGGGCCGATCGGCCTGCTGCCGCTCGGCCTGGTGCTGGTGCCCGGCGCGCTGATCGAGCGGGCCGGACGCTGGATGACGACCGCGGGGCACGTGACCACGCTGCGGCACGTGAGCTATGCGGCGCTGGCGATCGCCTGCCCGTACGCGCTGTTCACCGCCGCCGTGGCGCTGGCCTGCCGGACCCCGGCGGCCGCGCCGTCGCTGCCCCAGGCCGTCGTCAATGGATTCCTGCTGGCGCTGCTGGCGGCCGGGCTCGGCGCGGCGCGCGGCCTCGCGCCGTTGCGCCGGCTGGCCGCGCTGGTGCCGCCGAGGCCCCGTTCGGTCATCATGGGCATGCTGGCGGCCCTCATGGTGCTCATCGCCTTCGGTGCCGTGCTCGCCGCGGCGTCGCTGGCGACGCACCTGAGCGCGTACAAGGCAGCGGTCGGCTCGCTGTCGCCCGGGGCCGGCGGCGCCGCGCTGCTGCTGCTCGCCGGGCTCAGCTACCTGCCGAACTCCGTGTTCTGGGCTATCGCCTACATGCTGGGCCCCGGGTTCGCGTTCGGGGTCGGGACCGCGGTCTCCCCGTCCGGCTCGGCGCTCGGCGCGGTGCCCGCGTTCCCGCTGCTCGCCGCCCTGCCGGTCGGCCCGAAGGCTGCGTTCCCGCCGTGGCTCGGCTTCTTCGTGCTCGTCATGCCGTACCTGGCCGGCGCGCTGGCCGGACTGATGACGGTACGCATCGCGCCGACGCCGCAGCTCGAGGCGGCGCCGCTGTGGGGGCTGCTCACCGGCTCGCTGGCGGGCGTGGTCATCGGGTTCTGCGCCAAGTTCTCCGGCGGCCCGCTCGGCTCCGGGCGGCTCGCCGCGGTAGGGCCCGCCGGCGCCGAGGTGGGCCTGGTCGCAATCATCGAGGTCGGCGTCACTGCCGCGCTGGTGGCGGGCGCCGCCAACTGGCTGATACTGCGGCATCACATCCGACGGCTCGCCGCCGCCTCGGCGGCGGACCCGGAACTGACGGAGCACCTCGCCGCCGGTTCCGTCGCCGCCACGGCGC
>DATBBI010000447.1:0-2840 GCA_036271115.1 Trebonia sp. | reverse complement strand
TTTTATGCAAATGAATCTAGTCGCCGGAAAGCAGAACAGTTAACGTATAGCGGGCACCGGTATTGCTTGCGGAACTGTTCTTGGGTGGGGCGGCATGGACGGCGACACAACAATGGTCCAGGTAGGGCGTCATCGGCTTGAAACGACCGTGTTCGGCAGCGGCGAGCCGGCGGTTGTCGTCGAGCCTTCACTGGGCGGTTTCGCGGCCGCATGGCGGAACATAGCGAGGACGATAGCCCAGGACACGACCGTCGTGACCTACAACAGGGCGCCTTACGGGGCGAGCAGCCCCGCGCGGGACGCCCGGCGCCCGCGCGAGATAGCGGACGACCTGCACGGCGTCCTCAAGGCGCTTGGCGTCACCGGTCCGCTCGTCCTGGTCGGCCACTCGATCGGCGGAATTTACCTGCGCACCTATGCCGCGCTGCACATGGAGCGGATAGCCGGGATGGTGCTCGTGGACTCCAGCCACGAGACGCAGCGGAAAATAATCCCGAAATACCTTTCCCCGAGAGACCGTGTGCTGGCGGCGCTTACCATGCCGCAGATGATCGTGCGGTCACGGGAATGGCGGGGCGGCGGCGATCGCCGGTCGTGCGTCACGGAGTTCCGCATGTTCAAGCGGCTGAGCGCGGCCGACCAGGCGCTCGCCAGCGGCGGCCTCGGCGAGCGGCCGCTGATCGTCCTGACCCGCGGGCCCGTCAGCGAGGCCCGGCCAGGCCGGCTCTGGCTCAGCTGGTACGAACTGCAGCAGGACCTGGCCCGGCTCTCTGTGAACAGCCGGCACGTGGTGTCGGGCAGCCCCGAGCATTACCTGAACGAGGGCGATCCCGCACTCGTCACCAGCGCCATCTGCGAGGTCGTCCACAGCGCGCGTACCGGCGCGCCGCTCGGCGCGCCGGCCGCGGCGTCAGACGGTGATTGAGTCCCCGATTTCGACCTGGGTCAGCGGCATGCCGGTGAGACCCTTCTCACCGAGGAACTGGCTGTTGATCATCTTTCCTGTCTCGCTGAGCAGTAGGTCGTGGATCGACACCATGTGCTCGGGGCGCACCGCACGGACGTAGTCGGCCGCCTCGCCGAGCTTCATCCACGGGCCGCTGGTCGGCAGCAGCAGCGTCGTCACGCTCGCCGCGGGCACGAAGTACGCGTCGCCCGGGTGGTACACGGACCCGTCGATAAGGAATCCGACGTTCGCGATGGTGGGGATGTCCCGGTGGATGACCGCGTGGTCGGCCCCGTGCACCGAGATCGTGAAATCGCCGATCGTGAACTCGTCGCCCGCCGCGACGGGCGTGAACTGCCCGGCGTGCGCGCTGAACATGCCGGCCATCGCGGCGGGCGCGTACACCGCCAGCTCGGGCCGCGCCGCGAGCGCCGCGCTGAGAGCGCCCTCGTGCACGTGGTCGGCGTGCTCGTGCGTGATCAGGACGGCGTCGGCGCCGGCGATGATGTCCGCCGCGTTCGGCGAGAACACACCGGGGTCGACGACAAACGTGGCGCCATCCTTTTCGAGGACGACGCAGGCGTGCTCGTATTTGGTCAGCTTCACCGTGCTGGCTCCCTTAGGTGACATCAGGCGGTCCTGGCAACGTACACGTCTGACGGTACAGTCACCACGCCAGCCACAGGAGGGGTGGCAGGGGAGGAACCACGGGACCGTTCGGGATAATGATTTGTGACTTTCGATAGCGAAAGAGCCACTTCGTTCGGAAGCGTGGCGGAAAGCTACGATCGTGTCCGGCCCGGGCCGGCCGCCGAGGCGCTGGACTGGCTGGTGCCGCAGGACTGCGGGCTGGCGGTGGACGTGGCGGCGGGAACCGGCTTGTTCACCCGCGCGCTGACCGGCAGGGCGAGCCAGGTGGTGGCCATCGAGCCCGACGAGCGGATGCGGGCCGTGCTCGCGCAGCGGTCGCCGGGGGTGCGCGTGCTCGCGGGCTGGGGCGAGCGGATGCCGCTGCCGGACGGGTGCGCGGACGCGGTGTTCGTGTCGACTGCCTGGCACTGGCTGGACCCGGTCCGGGCGGTTCCCGAGATCGCCCGGGTGCTGCGGCCTGGCGGCCGGCTTGGCGTCGTCTGGACCAGCAGGGACCGGCGGGAGGACTGGGTGGCCGAGCTTGACCTGCTCCGGCTGCCCGGCGCCGGCGCTTCCCAGCGCGCCGGCAGGCCGCGGACGCGGGACGGCGTGCGTGCCAGGCTGGAGAAAGAACACTCGGTGACGCTGCCGGACGGCGCGGAGTTCGGCGCCGCGGCGGCGGCGTCGTTCCGCTTCACGCGCACGCTGCCGGTCGACGACGTGGTCGAGTGGCTGGCGACGAACAGCTCGTTCATCACCGCGTCCGCGGCCGACCGGGCGGCCGGGCTCGACCGGTGTCGTGACGCTCTGCTGAGACGGACGGGAGGCAGTGAGGTTATTGAGATGCCGTTGTGCTCCTGGTGCTGGCGAGCGGAACGCCCCGGGTCCCGGGTTACTGAAACGTCAGCGTAATCATCAAAACGGTTTCAGCCAGGACGGCAGAGTCGGTCCAGGCCCTACCATTTGCATGTGGCAACGGAGTACGACGGCGCGTACGGCGACAGGCCATGGCGGCACGCGGCACCGTCGTACGGGGGCCAGCCGCCCTACCGGGCACGGCGCGGCAGCCAGCGCTGGTTCGCGGCGGTCGCCGCGCTCGTCCTCGGCGTCGCGGGGCTCGCCGTGGCGCTGACAGGCATCGCCCTTCAGCTCTTGCCGAGGCAATTCTCGGCGGAGCAGCAGCGGCAGATCACCGACTGGGAAATCGGCAAGCGCTGGCGCACGATGTCCGCCGGGGCTATTTTCCCCGCGTCGCTGCAGTACG
>DATBBI010000446.1:0-4574 GCA_036271115.1 Trebonia sp. | reverse complement strand
CTCCCTGGCGACGGTGCGGGCGAGGCCGACGAGGGCGTGCTTGGCCGACGTGTAGTTGGCCGTGTGGGCGACTCCCTTGAGCCCGGCCACGGAACTCGTCAGGATCACCGAGCCGCCGGTGCCCTGCTGGATCAGGTAGGGTACGGTCGCCTTGATCGTATGCCAGACACCCGTGAGGTTGACGTCGATCGTGGTCCGCCAGTCCTCCTCGGTCAGTTCCCAGGCCTTGACCAGCGCGCCCATGACACCGGCGTTGGCGACCACGATGTCCAGCCGGCCGAGCTCGGCCGTGCCGCGGCTGACCGCCGCCTCCATCGCGGCGAACTCGCGGACGTCGGCCTGCACCGGGACAATCCGGCGGCCGTGCTTGCGCACCAGGGCCGCGGTCTCCTCGAGGTCCGCTCGTGTGGCGCCCTCGTACGGGATGGTCTCCACCGGCGCGCAGATGTCGACCGCGACGATGTCCGCCCCCTCCTCGGCGAGCCGGACCGCCTCGGCGCGTCCCTGACCGCGAGCGGCGCCGGTGACCAGGGCCACCTTGTCGTCTACCAAGCCCACTGCATTCTCCTTCGCTACGTAATTTTCCGGTCAGATGCCCAGCCGGGCGAGCAGGCGCTCGTGGTAGACCGCCGGGCCGCCGAGCAGCAGCTCGGACGCCTTGGCCCGGCGGAAGTACAGGTGGGCTGGATGCTCCCAGGTGAAGCCGATGCCGCCGTGCACCTGGATGTTCTCGGCCGCGGCGAACATGTAGGCCTGGGAACAGCAGATGTGCGCCGTGGCGGCGGCGACGGGGAACTCGGCCGCCCCCTCGTCGGACAGCCTGGCCGCCTCCCTGGCCGCCGCTTCGGCGAGTTCGACCCGGGCCAGCATGTCCGCGCACTTGTGCTTGATCGCCTGGAAGGTGCCGATCGCCCGCCCGAACTGGAACCGGGTCCTGGCGTACTCCGCGCTCATCTCCAGGCACCTCCTGGCCCCCCCGGCCTGCTCGGCGGCGAGCGCCACGCAGGCGACGTCGAGGACCTGGTTCAGCAGCTGGCCGCCCTCTCCCTCGGCGCCGATGAGCTCGGCAGGCACCTGGTCAAAGGTCAGGGCCGCCAGCGGGCGGGTCGGATCCAGGGCGGTCATCGGCTCGGCGCGGAGCCCGGGCGCGTCGCTTTGCACGGCGAACAGGGCCGGCCCGGCGGGGGCCTGGGCCACCACCAGCACCAGGCCGGCGATCGAACCGTCGATGACGAAGCTCTTCTTCCCGGTCAGCGCCCATCCCGCATCCTCCCCTGTTACTCGCTCCGCCCGGGTCGCGATTCCGGCCGGCTCCCACGACCCGCTGCCTTCCGCGACGGCGAGCGTGGCGATGGTATCTCCCGCGGCGATGCCCGGCAGGTATCGCTCACAGGCGGCCTTGTCATTGGCGGCGAGCAGCGCCTGGGCGGCGAGGACGACCGTGCCGAAGAAGGGCGAGCAGAGCAGCGCCGCCCCCATTTCCTCCAGCACGACCTCGAGTTCGGTCAGGCCGAACCCGTCCCCGCCGTAGTGGGCCGGCAGCGCCAGGCCGGGCAGCCGCAGCTGGCGGGCCATCTGGTCCCACACCGCCGGATCGTGCCCGGTCTCCATGGCGGCGCGGACGGCGGTCTCCGGGGACTTGGCCGCGAGAAACTCGCGGACAGCCTCGCGCAGATCGTCCAGCTCTTCCCTGCCTTCGTTCATGACGCGGCCTTTCCTGATCGGGGCAGCTCGCGGAAGGGTGAGGTGCTATCGATGCCGGGTTCCTTCGGCAGCTTGAGAACCCGCTCCGCCAGGATGTTCTTCATGACCTCCTCGGTGCCGCCGAGGATGCGCAGCGCCGGCGTCGCGAGCAGCAGCTCGGCCCAGGCGTAGGTGCCCCACTCACCGGTGTCGGCGATGATCCGCGGCCCGAGGACCTCGGACACGAAGTGCGCCGCCCGCGTCAGGTTCTGGGCGTGCATCAGCTTGGCGACCGACCGTTCCGGCCCTGGTGTCACCCCGGCCTCCATCGCCCGCACCGCCCTTCTGTTGAGGTGCCCGGCCGCCAGCAGGTCGGCGAGCAGCACGCTCAGGTCGCGGCGCAGCGCCCCGTCATCCAGGGTTCCGGTGGCCCGCATGAGGGCGGCGAGGCGCTCCGGTGCCAGCGCCTCGGCGACCGTCCCGCCGCGGTCGCCGCCCACGGTGGCGCGCTCGTTCATCAGCGTGGTCAGCGCGACCCGCCAGCCGGCGTTCACCTCGCCGAGCCGGTGGTCGTCAGGGACCCGCACGCCGGTCAGGAACACCTCATTGAAGTCGCTGCCCCCGGTCATCTGGCGCAGCGGCCGGACGTCCACCCCGGGCGCGCTCATGTCGACGAGGAACGCGGTGATGCCCTTGTGCTTCGGCGCGTTCACGTCGGTCCGGCACAGCGCCATGCCGATCTGGCTCTGCCGCGCGATCGACGTCCACACCTTCTGCCCGTCGAGGACCCACTCCCCTCCGTCGGGCACGGCCCGGGTCTGCAGGCCGGCCAGGTCGGATCCGGCCCCGGGCTCGCTGAACAGCTGGCAGGCGATGATGTCCCCGCGGTACAGAGCCGGAAGGTAGCGGTCCTTGATGGCCGGCTGGCCGTGCGCCAGGATCGTAGGCCCGATCATGCCCAGCCCGATCACGCTCAGCGTGCCGGTGTCGGGCACGTCGTACTCAGACTCGATGCTGTGGTAGATCAGCTCGTGGACGGGGGTCAGGCCCTGCCCGCCGTACTCGGGCGGGCCGGAGATCCAGCCGAAGCCGTTCTCGTACCGCGTCCGCTGCCAGTCCTTGGCGGCGCGCAGCTTGACGTCCTTGACGTCCGGCGGGTCCGCGTTGAAGTAGGCCACGGTATCCTCGCCCTGACCCCAGCGGAATTCGGCCCGCTCCGCGCGCGTGGCGTGCGCGTCGAGGAATTCCCGGACCTGGCGGGCGAACTCTCTTACGTCGTCGGGCATGGTGCCCCTTTCACGGAAATGGTCATCGGTGTCAGGTCCGCATGTAGGAACCGCCCGCGACGTTCAGCACCTCGCCGGTGATGAACGCGGCCCGGTCCGAGGCGAGGAAGGCCACCGCTTCGGCGATGTCGGCTGTCCCGGGCACTTCGCCGAGGGGACCGGGCTTGCTCTTGGACAGCCATTCGGCGTTGTCGTCGACGAACTTGGTGCCCTTGACGATGCCCATGGAGACGTACACGGCGCGGATCCCGTGCGGACCCCCGTCATGGGCCAGACCGCGGGTCAGCGCCGCCAGGCCGCCCTTGGACGAGGCGTAGGGCGCCTCGACGCCGCTGCCGCCCACATCGGGTGCGTAGCTTCCGATGTTCACGATCACGCCGCCGCCGCCGTCACGCATCAGCGGCATCGTTCGGTAGCACAGGTACCAGGGGCCGCTCAGGTTCACCCGCAGCGCCCAGTCCCAGTTGGCCGGGTCGTAGCCGAAGATGCTGCCGACCACGTTCACCGCGGCGTTGTTCACCAGGATTCGCACCGGGCCGAGCGAGGCCGTGACCTCGTCCACGACGGCGTCGATCTGCACCCGGTCACCGGCGTCCATCGGGTAGCCGACCACCGTGGCCGCCGGGTAGTCGGCGGCGATCTCGGCGGTCACCTGCTTCGTGCGGGCCGCGTGGATGTCGGTCACCACCACGCGCGCGCCGCCGGCGGCCAGCCGCCGCGCGATCGCCTGCCCGATGCCCTTGCCCGCGGCCGCGGTCACCAGCGCGACCCGGCCCGCGAACTCCTCCGGATCAGCCATGCTCATCTGTGTCTCCTCACGGACCTCAGTCGCCGGCCAGCGCGGCGAAGGCGCCGGCGTCGTAGTACACGCGCTCGCACATGAGGTCCGCGCCGTCGAACTCGAAGACCGCGATGCTCGGCAGGTCGCCATCGAAGATCTCCCCGACGGGAACGAGTTCGTACCTCGGGTGCTTGAAGGTGGCGATCACCGCGTCCACGTCGTTGCGATTCTCCGCGTCGACGTGGGCCGCGAGGGTCGTGTCCCGCGCCTTCCGTAGTTCTGCCGTGTCCATGGCCGCCTTCCAGGATCGATGTCGCGGCGTCTCAGGCGCCGGTCGGTACGCGGTCGTCGGTGACCGTCGCGCGCAGCCGGCCGGTGATGATGGCCTCGGCCTCGGCGACGATGCGCTCCACCAGTTCCGCGACCGGCGGGATGTCCTGGACCAACCCCTGCGCCATGCTCGCGTACCAGATGCCCGCCTCGAGGTCGCCTTGCTCGTACACCGTGCGCCCGCGGGCCCCGGCGACCAGGGAGCGTATGTCAGCGAACTGGCCGCCCTCGTCGAGGATGCGCACGACCTCCCGGCTGACCGAGTTGTCCGCGCACCGCGCGGTGTTCCGCAGCGTGCGGAAGATGAGCTGGGTGCTCGTGGTGTTCGCGTTGACGATGGCTTCCTTGACGTGGCGGTGAATGGGCGCCTCGGCGGTCGCCATGAACCGGGTTCCCATGTTGATGCCGTCGGCGCCGAGCGCGAGCGCCGCGGCCAGCCCGCGCCCGTCACCGAACCCGCCGGACGCGATCATCGGGATCGTGATCTGGTCGGC
>DATBBI010000445.1:0-4786 GCA_036271115.1 Trebonia sp. | reverse complement strand
GGTCGGGAACCGGATCCTGGTCGCGAACCGGGACGCCAGGCCCGGGTTCGACGCGAGGAACGACTCGGTCTGCTTCTCGTAGCCGGCCAGGATGATGATCAGGTTCTCGCGGTCGTCCTCGGCCCGCTTGAGCAGCGTCTGGACCGCCTCGATGCCGAACCTGTCGCTCTGCCCGTCGCCCTCGTTCACCAGGCTGTACGCCTCGTCGATGAACAGCACCCGGCCGAGCGACGAGTCGATCAGCTCGTTGGTCTTGATCGCGGTCGCGCCCAGGTACTCCCCCACCAGGTCGGACCGCTGCGCTTCGACCACTTCGGGCATGTCGAGCAGCCCGAAGGCGTAGAAGATCTTGCCGATCACCCGGGCGACCGTGGTCTTGCCGGTGCCCGGCGGCCCCAGGAACACGAAGTGCCGCATCGGCTTGTCGGTGGTGTACCCCGCCACCGCGCGGCGGCGCGCCGCCTCGATCGACGCGGCGATAGAGCGCACCTGCTCCTTGACCCCGTCGAGCCCGATCATCGCGTCCAGCTCCGCCATCGCGTCATCGATAGTGATCTGCGGCTTCGGCCGCGGCGGCGCGGCCGCCTGCTGGTCGCGCGCCGCGCGGTCCGCGTACGCTTGCGCGACGCCCTGCGCGCGCGGCCCGTACCCGGGGAGGTGGCCGCCCATGGCTCCGGGGTAGCCGGCGCCGCCGGGCCCGGCCTGACCGCCGGGGCGCGGCACCGCGCCCGGCCGTACGGGCGGCTGGGACCCGGGGCGCCCGGCCGGCTGGCCGTAGATCCGCGCGTCCTGCATGCCCTTGGCCGTCCGCCAGCCCAGCGCTATCGCGGCGAGCAGCCACGCGGCGACCACGCCGACCGCCACCGAGATGTGCAGGTGCGGCAGCTGCTTGAGCAGCACGACGACGAACACCACCGGCCACACCAGCGTCACCGCGGCGGTCCGGCACGGGACGTACCAGCGGCTCAGCGGACGCAGGTGCGCGATGACCGCGATGATCACCGGCAGCGCGAGCAGCGACCAGCGCACCGGCGCCGAGGGAATCGATGCCGGATCCGAGCTGTACAGCCCGAATATGTAGATGAGCCAGATGGAGAGCATGGCCACGTAGGCGGTGGCCATCTTGGTGCGCGACTTGGTGACGACCGCTACGGGTGCGAGCACAGGACACAGGAACAGGACAGCCCCGAGAATCGGGACAATCCGCTGCGGAAACGGTACCCGGTCGATCGCTTGCTGCACGCGCTCGACCAGGTTGAGCTTCTCCCGACCTGTGGACTGGAGCCTAGCGGTTGGCAACATCGTGCTCCCTCGGACAGTCGTACGTCTTGTATAGCAGCATCGGCCGTGATCGCAACAGCACACGGACAGACACGCTGTGTGAAATCACGACGCCAGAGGCCGGGCACTGACGGGCGGGACGGGGGCGTGACGGGAGACGGCCGCGTACGTTCTGGCGAATGGTTGTGATCTGTTTCTTACACGGAGCAAGTGAGATCGATTTCGTCGCGCAGCGGAATGCCGAAGTCGCCGGTGCGCGGAATCTCGGGCTTGCGCAGCCGGGAACGGTCCACCGCGCCGGGGCGCAGCGCGGCCAGCCGGAAGCCGCGGCGCTGGTAGAAGCGCAGCGCGTCGACGTTGTCGTTCGTGGTGGTCAGCGTGATCTCCTGGCAGCCGAGGCGCTTGGCCTCGGCGCGGACGGCCTCGATGAGCATCGTGCCTATCCCGGCAAACCGGTCCAGCGCGTTGATCGTGACGATCTCCAGGACGCCGGCGCGCACGTCGAAGGTCACGAGTCCCGCGATGCGGCCGGCGCATTCCGCGATGAAGCCGGGCAGGGTGGCCGGGTAGAACGCGCCATCATGGACGACCACCTCGGCCGCGCCCCACAGCTGGGTCGTCAGCCACTCGACAGTAGGGCGGTCGGTCTCCTGAACCGGCCGGACCGCTATCTCCCGAGCACGCACCGGACCATTATCGCGTATGCCGCCAGCAGCCGTATCTCATCTGCGGCGGCTCATCCGCCGCAGCCGTTGCACCATGCGCAGCCGTTGCAGCCGGGCCGTCGCCATCCGCAGGTCGTCCTTGTCCAGCAGGTAGGCCACCACGACGAAGACCAGCACCGCGCTGATCACCCCGGCCGCGCCCGCCGCGCCGTCGTACAGCTTGCCGCCGACCGGCATCGCCAGCGCGGCGGCCACCCCGACGGCCGTGCCGGCGGCGGCCGCCGCCAGGCCCGCCAGCGACGCGTGCCCGATGCCCGCGGTGGACGCCTTGCCCCGGATCCGCCCGACGGCGATCATCATCGGGATCGCCACCGTCAGCTGCCCGATCGTGCTGGCCGCCGACAGGGCGGCCACGACCAGCCGGGCCGGCACGAACTCGACCATGACGATGCTGAGCACGAGCTGCAGCACCGGGCTGGCGCACAGGCCGATGGCCGCGACCTTCAGCTTGCCGAGAGCGAAGAGGATCCGCGAAGCCTGGGTGATCAGCGCCAGGCCCGCCACGCCTGGCGCGGCGATGAGGAAGGCCTGGATCAGCTCGGGGACCTGGTCGGGCTGCTTGGCGAGGATGTTCGCGGCGGGCACCGCGACCGCCGCGATCGCTGCCGTGCCCAGCCACGACATGAGCACCACCGCGCGCGTCGAGCCCGCGCTGGTCCGGTCGAACTCCTCGGAATCGGTCGCCGAGAGCACCGGGAACGCGCTCGTCGTGATCGCCAGCGGCAGCACAGAAGCGACCGAGGTGAACACCAGCGCGACGTAGTTGGACAAGACCAGGGCGCCGGTTTCGCCGCGGCCGTTGGCGAGGTCGATGGTGACCACGCCGTACAGGTCGATGGCGACGAACTCGAGAATGCCGACCATCGCGAGGCCGCCGGCCTGGCGGATCACCCCCGCGGGGAACTTCAGCGTCGGCCGCCACCTCAGGTGCAGCCGCCATGTCGGCGGCAGCGCCACGAGCACGAGCGTGCCGATGTTCAGCGTGGTGCCGATGGACAGCACCAGCTCGGCCGTCAGCGGCGTCCTGGCCAGCGCGGCGTTCTGGTCCAGCGCGGCGAAGGCCAGGTAGGAGCTGATCATCACGACGTTCGCGGCCACCGGCGCGAGCGCCGGGCCGGTGAACCGCCGGTACGCGTTCAGCAGGCCGAACATCACCACCGACAGGCCGTACAGCAGGATCTGCGGCGCGAAGATCACCAGCATGTGGCTCGTCGCGTTGACCATGTCGGCCCGGTCGCACGCGGAGTTCGGGTTGGCCGGGATGAGGGCCTCAGCGATCGGGCCCGCCGTGGCGGCGATGATCGCGGTGGCCGGCAGC
Organism: Trebonia sp.; assembly: GCA_036271115.1. Lineage (GTDB taxonomy): Bacteria > Actinomycetota > Actinomycetes > Streptosporangiales > Streptosporangiaceae > Trebonia. The sequence goes on along the minus strand of DATBBI010000445.1, from coordinate 1,462 downwards.
AGGATGACCACGGCCCAGGTCATCAGCGCCGAGGAGATCTGCGCGACACGCGCCTTCTCACTGGGGTCGGTCCACGAGCGGGCCGCCGAGCGGGCCAGCACCGGGACCATGGCGCTGGTCAGCGCGCCGCCAAGGGCGAGCTCGTAGATCAGGTTCGGCACGCCGTTGGCGGTGGTGTACGCGGTGCCGAGACAGCCCGCGCCCACGCTCTGCGAGAAGACGAGCGTGCGGACGAGGCCGAGCATCCTGGACAGGGACGTCAGGCCGGCGATGAGCACCGCGCCCTGGGCGATGCTGGACGCGTGCCTGGTGACCTGGCTTTTGACCTGGCTTTTGACCTCGCCCGCGGCCGGCGTGCCGGGCTTGTCTGCCAGGGCTGTGAGCGGTTGCGTTAGCGCGGCCGCGTGGCTCGCAATCTGACCCGGTTCCGACCGGAGCGCGGCGTCGGACGGTGACGGGTCCGTTCGCCCAGCTTCGTTCGTCTGCACACAACCCAGCTCTCTTGAGCGGCCTGCGACGGCCGGTTCGGCGGCGGGGGCTGAGCCGACAGCGGATACATCGACTGCGATGTGCGGGAAATCCCAGTTCGACCTCAGTTCGATGTACGTTACCAGCGCTGCTCGTTTCCGTCCTGCCGTTGCCGTCGTTCTGAGCGTGCCGAGAGCTACGCGCCGGGCCCCGCGATGGCGGCGCGGGGAACGCGTGTATCACGGATGGCTGCCGGGCCATCTGGTTGAGTCGGAACCCTGTTGTTTTCAGCGCCTTTGAGGTGATCCGCGATGCTGCCGAGAGCTTTGCGTACCGTGATGCACCGCTGTGGTTTTGACGTCACGCGGTGGCCGCACCGGCCGGATGACGGGGTGCTCGACTGGGCGCTCGACGCGGTGCTCAGGTCGCGGGAGATCAACTGCGTCATCGACGTCGGCGGGAACCGGGGGCACTTCGCCGAGCGGCTGCGCGCCCTCGGGTACCGGGGGCGGATCGTGTCGTTCGAGCCGTCGCCGTCGACGCTGCCGGTCATCACGGCGGCGGCGGCCAAGGACGGGCGTTGGGAGGTGCGGCCCGTCGGGCTGTCCTCCGCTGCAGGCACTGCCGAGCTGCGGCTGCATGAGGGGCCCGAGCTGGACTCGCTGCTCACCGCGATTCCCGGGGTGGTCGACCAGATACCGATCATGGCCGAGACCGGCACCGCCACGGTGTCCCTGTCCACGCTCGAGGCGGAGCTCCCGTCGATCGTCGCCGGGATGGACTCGCCGCGGGTGCTGCTCAAGTCGGATACCCAGGGGCACGACGCGGCGGTGCTGCGCGGCGCCGGGACTGGCGGGCTGCCGCCTTCGGTGGTCGCGGTGCTGGTCGAGCTGGCCGCGCAGCCCATCTACAACGACCAGCCGAAGATGACCGAGGTGATGGACATCCTGCTGGACGACGGGTTCACGCCGGTGGCCTTCCAGCCGCTTTTCCA
>DATBBI010000444.1:0-1955 GCA_036271115.1 Trebonia sp. | reverse complement strand
CAGCCCGGGCTCGACCTCACGGACGTCGCCGCGGTGCCCCGCCGCGGCGAGCTCAGCGAGCGTCGTCCAGCGCTGACCCGACGGCGGCACCCACTGCCGCTCGTCCGCGCAGATGACGCATACTCCTGGTTGCGAGTCGGTATCCGGGTAGTGGTTCCCGCACGTGGCACACACCCATACGGCCATGCCGTCCACCTTACGACTGACGGCCGGGCGGTCACATTCCGCGCGCCCGGCGGTTCATAGAGGTGACACTTAGATCATTCGATGCGACAAGGGAGACTCTCATGAGAGCTGTCCGCAGCCACAAGCCGGAGGGCTTCGAGGGCATCGAGAGCCTCGTCTACGAGGACGCCCCCGATCCCCAACCCGCGATCGGCGACGCGCTCGTCCAGGTGCGCGCCGCCAGCTTCACCCCGACCGAGCTGACCTGGCCGCTCAGGACCGACCGGGCCGGGCACGAACGAGGACCGATCATCCCGGCCCACGAGGGGTCGGGCGTCGTGGTCGCGCTCGGCTACGGTGCCGCCGGCGTATCGGTAGGCGATGAGGTCTACGGCCTCATCGACGGATACCGCGACGGGTGGGCCGCCGAGTACATAGCCATCGAGGTCCGCAGCCTGGCACCCAAGCCCGCGACGGTCGATTTCACCGAGGCCGCCGCGATCCCGCAGGCCGGTCTCACGTCCTGGCAGGCGCTGTTCGACCACGGCCACCTCGAGCCGGGCCAGACCGTGGTGATCCACGGCGCCGGCAGCGGGGTAGGAGCGGTGGGCGTGCAGCTGGCCCGCTGGGCCGGCGCTCACGTCATCGGAACCGGCCGGGCGAGCGCTCGCCAGCGCGCGCTCGACTTCGGCGCCGACGAGTTCGTCGACCTCGAGCAGGACGGCTGGGAGAAGGCCGCCGGCCAGGTCGACCTCGTCTACGACGCCATCGGCGGCGACGTGCTCGCCAGGTCGCCAGCCATCGTCAAGCCCGGCGGCGCCGTGGTGTCCGTCATGGCGCCGCCGCAGACCGACCGGGACGACATCCGCGCCGTCCACTTCGTCCGCGACGCGAACGGTGCCCAGCTCCGCGAGATCACCCGGCTCGTCGACGAGGGCGTAGTGCGGCCGCAAGTCGGCGCGGTCTACCCGCTCGCGGAGGCGCGCGAGGCCTTCACGGCCAAGTCGGCCCAGCACATTCCCGGCAAGGTCGTGCTGACGATCTGACCGACTACAGTGGCCGGACGCCGGGCGGTCAGAACTGAGACTTCAAGTCCTCGATCTCACGGGTCCTGGCGCGGAGCTGTTCGTAGGCTGGGCGCTCCCTGAGGCGGGCGAGCGCCCAGCGGACGGCTTCCGCGCGGCTGGTCGCGATGCCCGCGCTGATCAGCGTGTCCAGTGTCTCCAGGTCGTCGGCGCCGAGCCGCGCCATGACGGGGGTAAACCCTGGCCCGGGCACTTCGCCGCTGCCGCGCGCGTGCAGCAGCTGGATGAACGGGCCCTTGCGGTCCTCGGATGGCTTGCCGCCCGCGATGAACTGGAGCATCACGGGGACCGGCAGCGTGTCCAGCTCCTTCCGCAGCTCGTGGAAGGCCTCGTGGTGCGCGGCGTGGAACTCCTCGAACACCCGCTTGCGCCCCTCCTCATCGTCCGGCGCCGTGATGACCACGCGGGCCAGCAGCCGCCCCGGCTCGACCTCCGGGTCATCGCCGTGCTGGAGCACCTCGATGCGCTCGATCGGCGCGCCCGGCAGGCGCCTGCGTACTTGCTTGGCGAATTGCTGCCTGATGCGGTCAAGCTCCGCCTGTTCCATGGCTACGCCTCCGAGAGTTTCGCGTGTAATCAGCGTAACTCGCGTTTCGCGCGTAGTCGAGGCCTGCTTCAGCTGGGGATGACGGCCTGCGTGGCGGAGGAGGGCAGGCCTACCGGGCCGGGGCGGAGCCTGAGCAGGCGGCCCGCGAGCGGCTCGGC
>DATBBI010000443.1:0-10964 GCA_036271115.1 Trebonia sp. | reverse complement strand
CATCAGGCTGGGCCGCGGCGAAGAGGGCACCGGCGGCAGGGACAAGCCGTCCATCCTCGCCGACACGCTCGAAGCGGTGATCGGCGCGACGTACATCGACTGCGGTCTTGACGCGGCGAGCGCGCTGGTGCACCGGCTCTTCGACCCGGTGATCGAGCGTTCGGCGCTGCTCGGCGCGGGCCTTGACTGGAAGACCTCACTGCAGGAGCTGACCGCCGTCCGGGGCCTCGGGGTGCCCGAGTACGTGGTCAAGGACAGCGGTCCCGACCACCAGAAGCTGTTCCGCGCCGTGGTGCGAGTGGGCAGCAGGGAGCTCGGCTCGGGCGAAGGCCGCTCGAAGAAGGCCGCGGAGCAGCTGGCCGCCGAGGCGGCGTGGCGGGCGATCACCGCCGAAAGCGAGCCCCCCGCGGCGCCAGGATCCGCCGGGTAACGTCGGCGAACAGCACGGGACCAGTAACGCATGCCAGAACTACCCGAGGTCGAGACCGTCCGCGCCGGCCTTGAACGTCACGTCGTCGGCCGGACGGTCGCCGACGTCCAGGTGCTGCATCCACGCGTGGTGCGCCGCGACCTCGCCGGGCCCGCGGGCTTCGCCGCGGCCATGGCCGGCCGGACGGTCAAGCGTGCCGAACGCCGCGGCAAGTACCTCTGGCTCGCGCTCGACGACGAGGAGGCGCTGCTCGCCCACCTGGGGATGAGCGGGCAGCTGCTGGTCGGCGACCCGGACCGCCCGCTGTCACCGCACGTGCGGGCGCGGTTCACGTTCACCGACGGCGGCCCCGACCTGCGCTTCACTGACCAGCGCACGTTCGGTCACCTTATGCTGGTGCCGTTCGCCCACGCCGACGTGGATGACGCGCGGGAGCTACCAGCGCCGATCGCGCATATCGCGCCTGACCCGCTGGAAGCGGCGTTCGACCCGGACGATTTCGCCGCCAGGCTGACCCGCCGCCACACGGGCGTCAAGCGGGCGCTGCTTGACCAGTCGCTGATCAGCGGCGTCGGCAACATTTACGCTGACGAGGCGCTCTGGCGTGCCAGGCTGCACTGGGCAAGGCCGACGGAGACGTTGCGGCGCGGCGAGGTCACCCGGCTGCTGGAAGCCGTCAGCGAAGTGCTGTCCGAGGCCCTGCGAGCGGGCGGGACGTCCTTCGACGCGCTCTACGTGAACGTCAACGGCGAGAGCGGCTACTTCGACCGGTCGCTGCAGGCCTACGGCAGGGAAGGCGAGCCCTGCGGCCGCTGCGGCACCCCCATCCGCCGCGACGCGTTCATGAACCGCTCGTCCTACAGCTGCCCGCGCTGCCAGCCGCGCCCCCGCCGCGCGCACCTGTGACAGTCGAGATGTTTCATGCGCACGGACGGGACAGGCCCAAGATGTGGTGGTTTGGATTGTCTGGGCACAGCATCTTTGGTATGATAGCGACATAACGGGTACCAGGGTGTGCCTCGGCTTGACCGCAAAAGGCCAGGGTGAGACCCTATAACTGTTTGGTTGCACGCATCGGCGTGCGCGTTGCTCGTGTACCCACTCTGGTCACTCAGTGTGGAGGACCTTTTACCATGGCGAAGGCTCTATTCGGCCACGTCGGCGGTGCAGATCCGCGCATGATCTCCGAGATGCGCCGTCTCCAGCAGCGAGTTCGCGACCTGGAAGCCGAGCTTATGCGGCTCCAGGAAGAGAACGACGCGCTTGCGGCTGGCGGCGGTCACGAGGATGACGTGCTCGTTCTGGATCGCGAGCCGGCGCTCACCTGACGATCTCAGGGAGTTCCGCTTAGCCCGCACGACACCGCGGGTGCGACACGGCACAACCGTACAACAACGAACCAGGGACGCCCTCCCGGCGTCCCTCTTCGTTGTTTCCGTTGTTCTCATGTCCGTTTCGCCGTCTGTGGCAAGAAACACACTCCCAGCATTAAACGCGTGTGACGCGGTGTGCTCCTTTTACCCTGGTGTTCGGCGGTTGACGCCTGGTGTTCAAGAGAATTTCCCATTGCCGCGTCGTTCCCCGCGGCTAATCCCGGACACGCGGTAGTGTTCGCGATGGCAGCCGTTCGACAGGCGGATTCCGGGGGGAGGAGAGGGCTCGTGTACCTGAAGTCCCTCACCCTGCGCGGCTTCAAGTCGTTCGCCTCGGCCACTACGCTGCGCCTCGAGACGGGGATCACCTGTGTCGTCGGCCCGAACGGCTCGGGCAAGTCCAACATCGTCGACGCGCTCTCCTGGGTGATGGGCGAGCAGGGCGTCAAGAGCCTGCGCGGCGGCAAGATGGAAGACGTCGTCTTCGCCGGCACCACCTCCCGCGCCCCGCTCGGCCGCGCCGAGGTGACGCTCACCATCGACAACACCGACGGCGCCCTGCCGATCGACTACGCCGAGGTGACGATCAGCCGGCTGATGTTCCGGTCCGGCCAGAGCGAGTACGCCATCAACGGCGACAGCTGCCGCCTGCTGGACGTGCAAGACCTGCTTTCCGACAGCGGGCTTGGCCGCGAGATGCACGTCATCGTCGGCCAGGGCCAGCTCGACCAGATCCTGCACGCCGGCCCCGAGGCGCGGCGCGCGATCATCGAGGAGGCGGCCGGCGTCCTCAAGCACCGCAAGCGCAAGGAGAAGGCGCTGCGCAAGCTTGAGGCGATGCAGGCCAACCTGACCAGGCTCGTCGACCTGACCGCGGAGCTCAACCGGCGCCTGAAGCCCCTGGGCAGGCAGGCGGAGGTCGCCCGCAAGGCGGCCACCATCCAGGCCGACCTGCGCGACGCCAGGCTCCGCCTGCTCGCCGACGACTACATCACGCTGCGGGACGAAGAGGCGCGCGAGGCGGCCGACGAGTCAGCGATCCGCGCTCGCCGCGAGACGCTGGAACGAGACCTGGCCGCCGCCCGCGGGCAGGAAGCCGAGCTCGACACCGCCGCGGCGGCGCAGGCGGCCGAGCTAAGCCAGGCGCAGCAGACCTGGTTCGCGCTGTCCTCGCTCACCGAGCGGCTGCGCGGCATCGCCGGCCTGGCCACGGAACGGGTCCGGCTGCTGTCCGCCGACGCGGAACCGGACCGGCCCGGCCGCGACCCGGACGAACTCGAACGGCAGGCGGCCGAACTGCGCGACGAGGAAGCGGGCCTGACCGAGCGGCTCGGCGACGGGCGCGAGGCGCTCTCCGCCGCAGTCGCCGAACGGTCCGCCGCCGAGGCGGCCCTCTCCGCCACCGAGCGCAGGCTGGCCGACGCGGCCCGTGCCGCGGCCGGCCGCGCGGAGCGCCTGGCGCGGCTGCGCGGCATGGTCGACGCCGCCGGCAGCCGCAGCGCCGCCACCCAGGAGGAGATCGGCCGCCTGACCGCGGCCGCCGAGCAGGCCAGGGCGCGCGCCGAGCGGGCCCGCCTGGAGTACAGCCAGGTCCAGGATGTGGCCGACGGCGGCGACTCCGACCGCAGCGGCCTGGCCGCTGAGCTGGAGCGGGCGGCTGAGGTTCACGATCTTTCTTCGGAACGTACGATGGCGGCTCGCAAGGCGGAACGCGCCGCCAACAGCGAGGTAGCCGCGCTGCGGGCTCGTGTCCAGGCGCTGGAGGAGACCCTGCGGCAGGGGGTAGACGCCACCGCCGCGGTGCTCGCCGACCCCGGCAGGTTCCACGGCGTGCTCGGCTCGTTCGCGGCGCGGCTCGCCGTCGCCGACGGCTACGAGACGGCCATCGCCGCGGCTCTGGGCGCCGCCGCCGAGGCGGTCACTGTCGACGGGCTCGAGTCGGCCGTGGACGTGCTCGCCGCCATCCACGCCGCCGACGCCGGCACGGTCGGCCTGGTCATCGCGGGCCCGGCCGCGAACATGGCGGTAAGGCGCCCCGCCCTCGCCGGCTCTGCCCGTTGGGCGGCCGACCTCGTGACGGCGCCTGATGAGCTGGCCGGAGCGGTCCGGGAACTGCTTTGCGATGTCGTGGTGACGGCGGACCTTGCGGAGGCGGCCGCTTACGTTCGGGATAATCCTGATTTTCGCGCGGTGACCGCGGCTGGCGACCTGCTCGGCGCGCACTGGGCGCACGGCGGGTCGGCGCGGCCGCAGTCACTGCTGGACGTGCGCGCCGCGGCCAGCGAGGCGGCCACGCGGCTGACAGCCGCGGAGCTCGCGGAAGAGGCCGCGGCGGAGGCGCTGGCCGAGGCTAGCGAGGCGCAGGAAGCCGCCAGGGTCGCCCTCGAGGAAACCCGCGGCCTGATGCAGGCGGCGGACGCGGCGGCGGCGGAGATCTCCGGCCGTCTCGGCCGTCTCGGCGGCGCCGCGCGGGCCGCGGCAGACGAGGCCAAGCGGCTGGACGCCTCGGTCGGTGCCGCGCGCAGGTCCGCCGACAAGGACGCGGCCAGGCTCGCCGCGCTGAAGAGCGAGCTCGCCGAGGCGGAGGCCGAGGAACTGCGGGGTCGCGACCCCGACTTCGAGAACCAGCTGGCCGACGATGAACGCGAGGAGATGGCGCAGCGGACCGCGGCCGCCCGCGAGACCGAGATGGACGCCAGGCTCGAGGTGCGCACCGTGGAGGAGCGGCTGCGCGCCATCGGCGGGCGCGCCGATTCGCTGGCCGGGGCCGCCGCCGCCGAGCGCACCGCCAGGGAGCGGGCCGCCGTCCGGCGCCGCCAGCGTACGGGGCAGGCCGCGGTCGCGCGAGCAGTGGCCACGGGCGCGGCAGTCGCGGTCGGCGTCGCGGAGTCCTCTCTGACCCTGGCGGAGGCTCGCCGGTCCGCCGCCGAGGCGGCGAGCGCGGGCAGCTCAGAGACGCTCAAGGCGGTGCGGGCCCGGGTCACGGCGCTGGCAGGCGAGCTCGACGGGGTGGTCAACACGGCGCACGGCGCCGAGATCGCCAGGGCCGAGCACCGGCTGCGTCTCGAGCAGCTCGCCGCTCACGCGGTCGACGAGTACGGCGTCGAGCCGGAGGCGCTGATCGCCGAGTACGGCCCCGCTGTACCGGTCCCGGTGACCGACGCCGCCCCGCGGCCGGCCAGGTCCCACGCCAATGGCAATGCCAATGGCAATGGCAACGGCAATGGCAGTGGCCCGCCGCCCGCCACGCTCGCCGACACGCTGCGCGCGGTGCGCGCGGAGGCGGGCCAGTTCGAAGAAGCGGCACATTTCGGGCCGGAAGCGGAGCCTGCCAGCGGGCCGGCCGACGGCCCCGCCCGGCCCGCCGAGCTCACCGGCGTCCCGTACGTCCGCGCGGAGCAAGAAGCGCGCGCAGAGGCAGCGGAGCGGCAGCTCGCGAGGCTCGGCAAGGTGAATCCGCTGGCGCTCGAGGAGTACGCGGCGCTGCAGGAGCGGCACCAGTTCCTCGCCACGCAGCTGGAAGACCTGCGCAAGACCCGCCGTGACCTGCTCACCGTGGTCAAGGAGGTCGACGACCGGGTGCAAGAGGTGTTCGCCTCCGCCTACGCCGACACGGCGCGCGAGTTCGAGGGCCTGTTCGCGCGGCTGTTCCCCGGCGGTTCCGGGCGGCTGCTGCTGACCGAGCCCGACGACATGCTGGCCACCGGCATCGAGATCGAGGCGCGGCCGCCCGGCAAGAAGGTCAAGCGGCTGTCCCTGCTGTCCGGCGGCGAGCGGTCGCTGACCGCGATCGCGTACCTGTTCGCGATCTTCAAGGCCAGACCGTCGCCGTTCTACGTGCTTGACGAGGTTGAGGCCGCGCTTGACGATACGAACCTGCAGCGGCTGCTGGGGGTCTTCGATGAGCTGCGGGAGAACTCCCAGCTGGTCGTCATCACCCACCAGCGGCGCACGATGGAGGCGGCCGACGCCCTGTACGGCGTCACGATGCGCGGCGACGGCGTCTCGAGCGTGATCAGCCAGCGCGTCCGCGAGCACGAACCCGCCTGACCGCGCCCACCGTTCCCGCCTGCCTCCGCCTCACCTCCGCATGCTCCCGCCCGCGACGCCCAGCCCGCGGCATCGACCGAGGCCGTCTCGCATCGTGAGACGGCCTTCACTTAGGGGCAGAAAATTACGCCAAAACGCTGATAACAGCAAGAAGAGTGTGACTTTCGGCCCCTAAGTCGCCGCATTGGCGGGTTAGGGGCTGGCATTCACATTCGTCTGCCCGGGTGGAGCCGCGGCGTGTGCGAGATGGGGAAGCGGGCAGGTTGTAGGGTGCTCAGGGGCGCCAGCCATCGGCCGAGGCCGGGTGGACAGCGTCGCGCGATCACCGGTTCGGGAGACTGAGGGTTGTTATGGGTTACATCATCCTCATTGTTGTGCTTGCCGTGCTCATCCTCGCCGTGGGCGGGACGATGCTGCTGCGGCCGCGGGGAACCCGCGGCGTACGGCGCGGCCGCGCGGGCGGCGACCTCGGTTCCGGAACCGGAACGGGGACGATCACCAGGCCCGACGCCGACACGGATACGGCCGGCACCGGGACCGCTGAGGCCCCGCCGGTCCCGCGCCAGGCCGGCACACCCGCGCCGCCCGCGCCGCCGGTCGTCGAGAAGCCGCCGCCGTCGGCCGGGCGGATGATGCGGCTGCGGGCGCGGCTGGCGAGGTCGCAGACCGGCTTCGGTGCCGCGCTCCTCGGCCTGCTGTCCAGGGACCGGCTCGACGACGACACCTGGGACGAGATGGAAGAGGTCCTGATCACGGCCGACGTCGGCGTCACCCCGGCCAGGCAGATCGTGTCGGACCTGCGGACCAAGGTGAAGGTCGAGGGGACGCGGACCCCGGAAGAGGTGCGGGCCATGCTCCGCGCCGAACTGCTCGCCCAGGTGGAAACCCCGGCGAGCCGGGCGCTGCGGACGCAGCGCCACGAGGGGAGGCCGGCGGTCATCCTCGTGGTCGGGGTCAACGGCACGGGGAAGACCACCACCGTCGGCAAGCTCGCCAGGTCGCTGGTCGGCGACGGGGATACGGTGGTGCTCGGCGCGGCCGACACGTTCCGCGCCGCGGCCGTCGATCAGCTGCAGACCTGGGGAGACCGGGTGGGCGCGCAAACCGTCCGCTCGGACAAGGAGGGCGCGGACCCGGCCAGCGTCGCCTTCGAGGCGGTGAGCCAGGGCATCGAGGGCGAGGCCGACGTGGTGCTCATCGACACGGCGGGCCGGCTGCACACCAAGACCGGCCTGATGGACGAGCTCGGCAAGGTCAAGCGCGTCATCGAGAAGCGCACCAGCGTTGACGAGGTGCTGCTGGTGCTCGACGCCACCACCGGGCAGAACGGGCTCCGGCAAGCACGGGTGTTCGCCGAGGTGGTGGACGTGTCGGGCATCGTGCTGACGAAGCTCGACGGAACCGCCAAGGGCGGCATCGTGATCGCGGTGCAGCGGGAGCTTGAGGTTCCCGTGAAGCTCGTCGGCCTCGGTGAGGGTCCTGACGACCTGGCGCCGTTCGACGCGGAGACGTTCGTCGACGCGATCCTCGGCGACTGACGTGGTCGGCCGTTCGGCTGGCTGAAACACTGGCGTAATACGGGGGCCGCCTGTTTCACGTCCCCGACACATTCCGACTGGACGCAGGAAACGCCGGTACGTCATTGTCAGTTCAGGCTAACGAGAGGGTGACTACATGAAGCTCATTACGGCTGTCATCAAGCCCTTCAAACTCGATGATGTCAAGGCAGCGCTGCAGGCGTTCGGCGTGCACGGCATGACAGTCAGTGAAGCGAGCGGATACGGCAGGCAGCGCGGGCATACCGAGGTGTACCGGGGGGCGGAGTACCAGGTGGACCTGGTGCCCAAGGTCCGCATCGAGGTCATCTGTGATGACGAAGACGCCGAGACCCTCGTCGACGTGATCGTCAAGGCATCGCAGACTGGCCGGATCGGGGACGGCAAGGTGTGGGTGCAGCCCATCGATACGGTGGTCCGGGTGCGCACGGGTGAGCGCGGTTCTGACGCGCTCTGAGCCGGTGCGCCAGCCCGCTGGGCTGAGCCGGGCCTGATAAGACGCGGGGGGCCAGTACCGCGAGCGTGCCGTGCATACGGTGTGCACAACTTGTCCGGGGGACCTGGTGAGTTTACATGACCACTTTCGCGGCTGATCGTAGCCGAAGGACTACAGAAACGGACCGCTGGCTGGCCGGGCTGCTGGGCGCGGAACCCGGCGTCGCCCTCGTCGCCGTGGGCGGCTACGGCCGCAAGGAACTGCTGCCAGGCAGCGACCTCGACGTGCTGCTGCTGCATGACGGCAGGGAAGGCATCGCCAAGATCGCCGACCGGATCTGGTACCCGGTCTGGGATTCCGGCGCCAGGCTCGACCACGCCGTGCGGACCGTGCCGCAGGCCAGACGCGTGGCGCGCAGCGACCTCAAGGTCGCGCTGGGGCTGCTGAACGCCCGGCACGTGGCGGGGGACCCGGACCTGACCAACTCGCTGCGCGAAGGCGCGCTCGAGGACTGGCGCAGCAACGCCAAAACCAGGCTGGCCGAGCTCAAGGAACTCCACGAGGAGCGCACCAGGATGCACGGCGAGCTCGCCTTCCTCCTCGAACCTGACCTGAAGGAGTCACGCGGCGGCCAGCGGGACGTGCACGCCATCCAGGCGATCGCCGCCGCCTGGGTTGCCCCTGCGCCAGGCCCGCGGGTGCGCGCCGCGTACGAGCAGATCCTCGACGCACGGCACGTGCTGCACGAAGTTACCGGGCGGCACATGGACCGGCTGGTACTCGAAGAGCAGGACGAGGTCGCGCGCGCGCTCGGCCTGCTGGACGGCGATGCGCTGCTGCGGCAGCTCGCGGGCGCGGGCCGCACGGTGGCCTACGCGGTCGATGGCGCCTTCAGGCAGGCCGACAGGGCCGGCGGCCGTCGCGGGCTCGGGGTGCGGATGCGCCGCGGCAAGCCGGAGCGCCGCCCGCTCGCGGACGGGGTGGTCGAGCAGGACGGTGAGGTGGTGCTGGCCAGGGCCGCGGTGCCGGCCAGCGATCCAGTGCTCGTGCTGCGGGCCGCCGCGGCGGCGGCCCAGACGGGCCTGCCGCTGGCGCCGCGCGCGCTCACGCGGCTCGCCGACTGCCCGCCGCTGCCGGTGCCGTGGCCCGACGACGCCCGCGACGCGCTGGTGGCGCTGCTCGGCGCAGGCCCGGCCGCGATCAGCGTCTGGGAGGCGCTGGACCAGGAGGGGCTGGTGACCGCTCTGATCCCGGACTGGGAGCGGGTGCGGAACCGGCCGCAGCGCAACCCGCTGCACCGCTTTACCGTCGACCGGCACCTGGTGGAGTCCGCGGCGAACGCCGCCGCCCTCACCCGCGACGTGGCCAGGCCCGATCTGCTGCTGCTCACCGCGCTGCTGCACGACATCGGCAAGGGGTGGCCAGGCGACCACAGCGTCTCAGGCGAGGTGGTGGCCCGTGACGTGGCCCGCCGCGTCGGGCTGAGCGAGGCGGACTCGGAAGTAGTCGCCATCGCCGTCCGGCACCACCTGCTGCTGCCCGTGGTGGCGACCCGCAGGGATCTCGACGACCCGATGACCGCCCAGCACGTCGCGACCGCGGTGGGCAGCAGGCTGCTGCTGGACCTGCTGCACGCGCTGTCGATCGCGGACGGGCTGGCAACCGGGCCCGCGGCCTGGAACGACTGGAAGGCCGGCCTGGTCGCGGACCTAGTGCGGCGGGTCACCGTGGTCCTGGACGGCGAGCCCATGCCGGAGCCCGCGCCGCTGCGTGAGGACCAGCTCGCGCTCGTCGCCGAGGGCGGCCCGGCGGCGATCGTCAAGGGCGGCGAGGTGACCGTGGTGGCGCTGGACCGGCCCGGCCTGCTGTGGCGTGCAGCGGGCGTGCTGGCCTCGCACCGCCTCGCGGTGCGCGGCGCCACCGCGACCTCGGTCGGCGACACCGCCGTCACGGTGTTCAGCGTGGCGCCGGAGTACGGCGATCCGCCGGACGCCCACCTCGTCGCCGCCGACCTGCGGCGCATGCTCGAGGGCCGGCTGGACGTCGAGGACCGGCTCGAGCGCCGTGCGCGCGCTGCCCGGCCGCGCGGCAGCGCCGCGCCGCCGCCCAAGGTGACGCTCGTCGACGGCGCCTCGCGGACCGCGACCGTGGTCGAGGTACGGGCGCACGACGAACCGGGCCTGCTGTGGCGGATCGGCCGTGCGCTCGGCGAATGTGGCCTGAACGTGCGCGCTGCCCGGGTGGAGACGCTCGGCGCCGAGGCGGTCGACGTGTTTTACGTCACCGACTCCACCGGCGGCCTGCTGAGCGATCCGGACGCGCGGCGCCGCGTGGTCGCCGCGGTGCTGTCCGCGCTCAGTTCCGATTTATTCATCCGGAACGTACGCGGCTGACTCTTTGCGGCTTAGAGTTCTGCTGCCCCCCCGCATGGGAGGACTACCCGTCCCCCCATCTCCCCCTGGCCGGTAGCCTGGAAGCGTGTTTGAGACGCTCTCCGACCGGTTGACCCAGGTCTTCTCCCAGTTGCGCGGCAAGGGACGGCTGTCGCCCGCCGACATCGACGCGACCGCGCGCGAGATACGCATCGCCCTGCTCGAGGCGGACGTCGCGCTGCCCGTGGTCAGGCAGTTCATCGCGCGCGTGAAGGAACGGGCCGGCGGCGCCGAGGTGTCGCAAGCGCTGAATCCCGCCCAGCAGGTCATCAAGATTGTCCACGAGGAGCTCGTCGAGATCCTCGGCGGCGAGGCCAGGCGGCTGCGGTTCGCCAAGGTGCCGCCGACCGTGATCATGCTGGCAGGTCTGCAGGGTTCCGGTAAGACCTCGCTGGCCGGCAAGCTCGCGCTGTGGCTCAAGGAGCAGGGCAATACGCCGCTGCTGGTGGCCGCCGACCTGCAGCGGCCGAACGCCGTGGACCAGCTGCAGGTGATCGGGCGGCAGGCGGGCGTCCCGGTGTACGCTCCGGAACCGGGCAACGGCGTCGGTGATCCCGTCGCCGTGGCGCGGCAGTCGCTCGACGAGGCGCGCCGGACGCTGCACAACATCGTGATCATCGACACCGCGGGCCGCCTCGGCATCGACCAGGAGATGATGGCGCAGGCCGCCGCGATCAGGGACGCGGT
>DATBBI010000442.1:0-11253 GCA_036271115.1 Trebonia sp. | reverse complement strand
CATCGTGCACCTGTCCGCGGCGCACGCGCTCGCGGCGGTCGCCGCGGCGCGGGACGCCGGGCAGAACGTCTTCGCCGAGACCTGCCCGCAGTACCTCTACCTGTCGCTCGACGACCTCGCGCGGCCGGACTTCGAGGGCGCCAAGTTCGTCTGCTCGCCGCCGCTGCGCACCCCGGACCATTCCGCCGCCCTGTGGCGCGGGCTGCGCACCAACGACCTGTCGATCGTGTCCACCGACCACTGCCCGTTCTGCTTCAAGGAGCAGAAGGAACTCGGCCGGGGCGACTTCTCCAAGATCCCCAACGGCATCCCGGGCGTCGAGCACCGGATGGACCTGCTGCACCAGGGCGTGGTGGCCGGCGAGATCACCCTGTCGCGGTGGGTGGAGACGTGCGCGACGACGCCGGCCAGGATGTTCGGCCTGTACCCGCGGAAAGGCGTCATCGCGGCGGGGGCGGACGCCGACATCGTGATCTACGATCCCGCCGCGAAACAGACGCTGTCGGCTGCCACCCACCACATGAACGTGGACTACTCGGCCTACGAGGGGATAGAGATCACCGGCAAGGTGGACGTCACCATCTCCCGCGGCCGCGTGGTCGTGGCGGGCGGGGAGTTCCGCGGCGCCGCCGGGCAGGGCGCCTTCCTGCCCCGCGGCCTCAATCAATACCTGCTCTGAACGGTGAGGGGGGGACATGGAGTTCGGGGTAGTACTGCAGCCAAATCCGCCCGCCAGCGGGCTGATCGCCATGATGAAGCGCGCCGAGGCCGGCGGCTTCGGCTACGGGTGGACGTTCGATTCCCACGTGCTGTGGCAGGAGACGTTCGTCCTGTATCCGCGCATCCTGGAGTCGACGTCGACGATGATCGTCGGGCCGATGGTCACCAACCCGGGGACGCGGGACTGGTCAGTGATCGCGTCGATGTTCGCCACGCTGAACGACAGCTTCGGCAACCGCACGATCTGCGGTATCGGCCGCGGCGACTCGGCCCGCCGGTACATCGGGCTGCCGCCGGTGTCGCTGTCCACCCTGTCGACGGCCATGACGGTGATCAAGGGGCTCGCCGAAGGGCGCGAAGTCGAGCACCACGGGCAGCCGCTGCGGATCCCATGGGTGAGATCCGGTTCGCTGCCCATGTGGATGGCGGCCTACGGCCCGAAGGCGCTGCGGCTGGTCGGCGAGCAAGCCGACGGGTTCATCCTGCAGACCGCCGACCCGGACATCGCGCGCTGGACGTTCGGCGCGGTCCGCGCGGCGGCGCTGGATGCCGGGCGTGACCCGGCGTCGATCACGATGTGCGTGGCGGCGCCGGCCTACGTGGGCCCGGATCTCGCGCACCAGCGGGACCAGCTGCGCTGGTTCGGCGGGATGGTGGGCAACCACGTCGCCGACCTGGTCGCCCGCTACGGCATCGAAGGGCCGGTGCCGCGCGCCCTGACCGACTACATCGAGGGCAGGTCCGGGTACGACTACAGCCATCACGGGCGGGCAGGGAACCCGTCGACTGAGTTCGTGCCCGATTCGATCGTCGACCGGTTCTGCCTGGTGGGGCCGGCGTCGGCGCACATCGAGCGGCTGGCGGAGCTCGCGTCGATCGGGGCGGACCAGTTCGCGCTGTACCTGATGCACGACGACGAGGAAAACACCCTGGACTCCTACGCCGAGGAGATCATCCCGGCGCTGCGCTAGCGCGGCCGGCTACGTTCCCGTGCCGCGGTCACGGCACGGGAACGTTCGGCGATCCCAGGCAGGCGAGCCTGGGCGCGGCGGGCACGGTTGGGTGCTCGGGCAGCGTCCCGCCCAGGGCGTACTGGGTGAGCTGGGTGGTCAGCTGCGCCGTGCCTGCCGCGCTGGGCGCGTCCGACAGTTCGAAGTAGTTGCGGCCCGGCGACTGCCGCTGCGGCGCTCCCGGATAGTAGAAGGGGGTGGATCCGGCTTTCCGCTTCGCCGGATTCGCCCAGCCGCAGACGTTGAAGTACAGCCCGTCCGCCGCCGCAGGCCCCACGGCGAGCACCAGGGTCTTGCCGCCGGCCGCGGCGTTCCACGCCACGGCGAACGAGCCGGTCACGTCGCTGAGCGGCAGCGCGAGAGCCTGGGCGGTCGCCACCGCGGTGCTCATGCTCGTCTTGTCGGCCGCGTAGAGCAAGATCGGGTGGGGAGCTGGCAGCGTCTTGCCCGCGGGCACCACGCTGACCAGGACGAACGAGTCGGCGACGGGCTTGCCGCTCGCGGTCACCGTGATCGGCAGACTGTACCGCCGGATGGCTAGCGACTTAGCCGGCGCCAGGGTCAGCCGGACCGTGAAGACAGCGCTGGACCAGAGGTCCACGTTGCCGGCGCTCGGCGACACCGCCAGGCCCCTGGGCGCGGCGACCTGCCAGCGGACGGTGGCCGGCGTGTTCGGCACACCCTGCAAGGTCAGCCGCACCCTGGCGGTCTGTCCTGGCGCCACCCGCAGTTCGCTCGGCAGGGCGCTCTCATTGGGTCCGTGCAGGACCGGCACGGCGGGCAGGCCGGCCACCAGCCCGTCGGCGGCGTCGCTGTCCATGTTCACGGTGGCGCCGCCCCACGTCTCGTTGTGCGGGCCCGCGTACTGGTGCAGCCGCTGGTGATTCGCCCAGTCCCCGTTCGGCACGGCGTGGTCGGTCAGTACCGGCTCGCCGTTCCAGTCGGCGATCCAGATGTCGTCGGGGCGCGGGTAACTGCCGATACCGTACTGGTGGGCCAGGTCCGTCATCCCTGAGCTGGCGCTCGAGTACACGCCGGAGACGTACCCGGCCGCGTGCAGCGTGCGCGTCCACGCGCCAAGGAAGTTGAGCACGGCACGGGTGCAGGCGGACTGGCCCGTCCCGTAGCCCTCCATGTCGAAGTACACAGGCGTGCCCGGACCGAACCCGAACGCCCGCGCGGCTGCGACCGCGCTCTTGGCCTCGGACTGGCCTTCCGCGTTCGCCTGCGACAAGTTGATCTTCGCCACGTAAGGAACATTCGTGCACGGAGCCTGCCTGCCGACCCAGAGCGGCGCGAACCGCCACCCTTCCGAGGCTACCTTGCTCACCCAGGCCTTGGTGAAGTTCCCGTAGCTGCAGGCCCAGTTCATCCCGCCCAGGTAGGTGGCGACGACCCGGTAAGGAGAGGAGAGCCACGACGTCATCGTCGCGGCGGAGGGGACCGTGCACGTGTCGAACCCCAGGCCGCTCCCGGTCATCCCCGACAGCGTCGCGGCGGTCGCGCTCGCCGCTGCCTGCTGCGCGGGGGCCGCCTGTGCAGAGGCCACCTGCGCGGTGGCCGCCTGCCCGGTCACCAGTTGCGATCCGCTCGACAGCACCCCCTGGGTGGCGGACGGGCCGCTGACCGCCGCGGTGGTGGACGCGCTGGACCCGGACGCCGTGCCGGTTTGCGTCGCGCCGGCCAGGATCGCGCGGATCTGGGTCTCGTTCGCGCCGTACGCCGCCGTGACAAGGACGCCGGCCACGGAAACCTCGACCTGGAGCATGCCGCTGACGGCCGCGGCCGCCGTGGCGGCGGCCGGTAGCGCCGCGTTGTGCGGCAGGGCGGCTTGCGGGCTGGGCAGCACGACGGCCGACGACGGCGCGCTGGCCGGGCTGACCGCCTGGATGAGCAGCGACTCGGTGTGGCCGAGGGCAGCGGCGGGGCAGTCCTGCGCGCTGCCGGGGGTGCCCAGGTAGACCGCGTGGACGTTGAACAGGACACATTGCGCCGGGTCCGTGGCCAGGTTGTAGACGGGCCAGGAGCCTGGCACCTGAATCTGGTAGCCGTGGTACTGGACGACGCGCGTGACCGGGGTCTTGGTCGCGTGCGAGTCCAGGGGCTGCGGAGGCGGGGCGTCCGCGGCGGGGTTGCCCGCCAGGGCGGCTTCCGCGGCCGCCTTCGCCTCCGGGTTGCCAGGCACCGGAGCCGTCGCCGATGCGTCCTGCGTCGTTGCGGTCCCCGTCGTTGCGGTCCGCGTGACCGGGGTCCGTGCGGCGGCCTTTTGCGCGCTGGGCGTCGCGGACGAGTGCGGACCTACGGTGACGGCGAGCGCGAGGGTCGCTGCCAGGCCAACGGCAACCGCGAGCGCGAAGTAACGGCGTCGCACGCTAGCGGCGTCGCGGGTGCCGGATGGTCCCATGCCCCTCCCCAGAAATCCTGGTAAGCCGCGACAGAAGTTACTAAGGGTGGATCATCAGTCTCAATCACCGCACCCGGCGTTTCGCCGGACAATTTCCTGATTAGCCGGTAGCGCCGGGGATTTCGCCGCCTGAGTGACCGCTTCTTGCTGTTATCATTTTCTTAATCCAACTAAACCAGTCGTAATTATTGACATATGTCAAGTCGAGATGGCAGGCTGAACGTGCGGCCACGGCCGGTTCCCCCGGCCGCACCCGAGCTACCCGGAGGTCCTCTCATGCCGAGCGCGCCAGCCGGAGCCGCGGAAGCGGCCGCGGGCAGAGACCTCGACGGGCGCCGCGACGGCGGCGGCGCTGCGCCGCCGCCGCAGACCGCCGAGGAGGCGGTCGCCATGGCGCGAGCGTACGCGGAGTCGATCTCGGACGGCGCGATCGACCGGGACCGGGCCGGCAAGGCGCCGGTGGCCGAGCTCGCGCGGCTGGACGCCAGCGGGCTGCTGGCGATCACCGTACCGCGTTCCCTGGGCGGACCCGAGCTGGGCGCGCCGGCGCTCGCCGAGGTGATAAGGACGATCGCCGCGGTCGACCCGGCGATCGCGCAGGCACCGCAGGGACACTTCCTGTTCTGCGACGTGCTCGCGGTCTGGGGCACCGTCAGGCAGCAGCGGGCGCTGTTCGGCGAGGTGCTCGCCGGGGCGAGGTTCGGCAACGGGCTGGCCGAGCGCGGCGGGCTGCACGCCCAGGACCTCAGGACGCGGCTGCACGGCTTTCCCGACGACGGCGGGTCCGGCCCCCGCCTGACCGGGCGCAAGTACTACACAACCGGCTCGCTGACCGCACGCTGGATCGGGGTGAGCGCGCTCGACGACGTGGGCCGCCTCGTGCTCGCGTTCGTCCGCCGCGACGCTCCCGGCGTGCACGTCGGCGACGACTGGAACGTCATGGGACAGCGGGCCACGGTCAGCGGCACCGCCACCTTCGAGGACGTGCCGGCCGATCCAGGGCTGGTGGTCCGCTACGCCCGCGCCTTCGAGGTTCCGCAGCAGCTCGGCGCCCGCGCCCAGCTGGTGCACGCTGCGATTCAGACCGGGATCGCTGGCGGCGCGCTGCGCGACGCAGGCGAGTTCGTCAGGACCAGAGCGCGCCCGTTTTTCGAGGCCGCGACGGCGGGCTGGGCGCACACGGCCAGCGAGGACCCGCACACCATCTACCGGTACGGCCAGCTGGCGACAAAAGTGCGCGCGGCCGAGGCGCTGCTTGCCAGCGCGGCCGCGACGCTGGACGAGATCGGGCGCGTGCCCGCGAACCCCGCCGCGGCCGCCCGCGGCTCGCTGGCTGTCGCGCAGGCCAAGGCGTTCGCCAGCGACGTGGCCGCCGAGGTGACCACCGACCTGTTCTCGCTCGGCGGCGCCAGCGCGACCGACGAGAAGTACGACCTGAGCAGGCACTGGCGCAACGCGCGCACGCACGCCAGCCACGACCCGGTGGCCTGGAAATACCACCATGTAGGGAACTTCATGCTGAACGACGTGCTCCCGCCGAACCATGGGCAGTTGTGAGCCGATGACCGCTATCGACGAGTCCAGGGAGGCGGGCGTGGCGGGGGCGCCGGGAGTTTCCGCAGTGGAGTTCCGCGAGGCCATGGGACACTTCGCCACCGGGGTCACCGTCGTCACCTCGATCGGCGGGGACGACGAACCGGTCGGCACCACCGCCAATGCGGTGACGTCGCTATCGCTTGACCCGCCGCTTCTGCTGGTCTGCTTCGACCTGAGCAGCGCCACCCTGGGGGCGATCCGGAGCCACGGCGCATTCGTGGTCAACGTGCTCGGCCACCGGCAGCGCCACCTGTCGACCAACTTCGCCAGACGCGGCCTCGCCGCGGCGTGGGACGGGGTACGGCACCGCCGCGGACCGACCGGCAGCCCGCGGCTGGACGGCGTCATCGCGGTCGTTGAATGCACCGTGGAACATGCCCTGCCTGGCGGGGACCACGAGATCATCGTCGGCCGCGTCCGGCACGTCGAGACCAGCGGCGACGGCGCGGCCCCGCTGGTGTTCTGGCGAGGCGGCTACACGTCCCTCGACAGCGGCCTCTCCGCCTAGTACGGCAGCCGGACTTCGTGACCGACGGCGTGGCGGCGTGACGCGGCGCGGCCACCGCGGGATCTTGCCTGGCTTGTGGGCGAGGCGGGGACGGGCGCGGCATTGGCGGTGAGGGCCACGGGTGCGGGTGTACTGGCGGTGGGAGCCACACCGCCGATGGGGGTTAGCGGATGTGGGCTGTGATGAGCGGGGTGGCCGCGGCGGACCACTTCGCGACCGCGGCGTTCAGGTCGGCGAGTTCTGGTTCTGTGACGTAGAGGCCGCGGGACGGGACCGTGGCGGCGAGCTCGACGAGCACCGGGCGCAGGTGCACCTCGACCGCGAGCAGGTGGCCTGGCCAGCCGCCGGTCATCACCGGGACCGCGACGACGCCCGCGAGCCCGTTGGAGCCATAGCGGTCGAGGAACGCTTTCAGCATGCCGGTGTAGGCGGCCTTATAGGTGGGCGAGGCGAAGATCGCGACGTCGGCGCCGGCGACCTCCTCGGTCAGCCTGGTCAGGACCGGGTCGGACCAGTCGAAGAGGCTGGCGGCGTGGTCGGCGAGGTCGATCTCCAGGCGGCTGATGTCGCCGCCGAGCTCGGCGGCGAGGACGTCGGCGACCGCCCTGGCCACGGCGTGGGTGCGCGACTGGGGCTTGGGGTTGCCCGTGACGACGGCGATCGCTGTCATGAAGCGGCCGCCGGCTCGGGGGCACTCGTCGGCGCGAACGGCGAGATGGTCTGCGGCGCCTCGGCGGCGGGCGCCGGGTGCCGCCAGCGGCCGCGTTCCGCGAGGATCGGCAGGACGCCCTCGCCGAACCAGTACGCCTCCTCGAGGTGCGGGTAGCCGGAAAGGATGAACTCGGTGATGCCGAGGCCGGCGTACTCCTCGATGCGGTCCGCTACCTCGGCGTGGCTGCCGACCAGCGCGGTGCCGGCCCCGCCGCGGACCAGGCCCACGCCGGCCCACAGGTTCGGCGCCACGGTCAGGTTGTGCCGGTCGCCCCCGCCGTGCAGCGCGCGCATGCGGCGCTGGCCCTCCGATTCGCTCTGGCTGAGGCCCGACTGGACCTTGCGGATCATCTCGTCGTCGACGCGCTCGATCAGCCGCCCGGCCTGATGCCACGCCTCGCCGGCGGTGTCCCTGCTGATCACGTGCAGCCGGATGCCGAAGCGCGGCGTGCGGCCGGCCGCCGCGGCCAGCCCTGCCATCCAGCGCAGCTTTTTGTCCACGGCGGCCGGCGGCTCGCCCCAGGTCAGGTAGACGTCGGAATACCGCGCGGCCACCGGCCCCGCGGCCTGTGACGAGCCGCCGAAGTAGACGTCGGGAACCGGGTCAGGCAAGCGGGAGAGCCTGGCCCGGTCGACCTTGAGGTGAGCGCCGTCCCGCGTCACCGTCTCGCCGCGCCACAGGCTCGTCACGATGTCGAGGAACTCCCCGGTCCGGTCGTAACGCTCATCCTTGCCGAGGAAGTCGCCGTAGGCGCGCTGTTCGGCGGATTCGCCGCCCGTGACTACGTTCAGCATCAGGCGGCCGCGGGACTGGCGCTGGAAGGTGGATGCCATCTGCGCGGCCAGCGTCGGGCTGATCTGGCCGGGGCGGAACGCGACGAGGAACTTCAGCCGCTCCGTCACCTCGGTGAGCATCGCGCAGGTCAGCCAGGCGTCCTCGCACCAGGCGCCGGCCGGCGTCAGCGCTCCCTCGAAGCCCAGCTGTTCGGCGCTGCGGGCGATCTGGCCCAGGTAAGCGACGGACGGCGGGCGGATCGCGCCCGCCGCGCCGGTCGCGACGCCGTGGCCGCCGCCGACGATGTCGCGGCCGTCGCCGTTGGTCGGCAGGAACCAGTGGAATCGCAGGGACATCGTCCGGTACCTCCGTGAGGTATATCTACTATTCCGATAGATTTACTGTACATGGGTAACGGGGGGCGCGGGCGGCGAGGCGGCCGCGAGGTATCGTCACGTCATGAGAGTGCGTGATATGCGGAACCTCGTGCAACTGCGTCCGGTGTCACTGAATCCCACAGAACGCCGCCTCGCCGCCTGTTACGACATCTCTGACTTGCGCAAGGCCGCCATGCGGCGGATTCCCCGGCCTGTCTTCGACTACGTCGACGGGGCGGCGGACGAGGAGATCGCCGTCAAGGCGAACGAGGCCGCGTTCCGGGCGTGGCAGTTCCAGCCCCGGGTGCTCGCCGGGGTGGCGTCGGCGGACACGTCCGCGCCGGTGCTCGGCGCCCAGCTGCCGGTGCCCATGGTGGTCGGGCCCGCCGGGTACACGCGGATGATGCACCCGGACGGGGAGATCGGCGCGGCGCGCTCGGCGATCCGGCACGGACTGCCATACACGTTGTCCACAATGGCGGCGACCGGGATCGAGGAGCTGCGCGCCGGGGTGGGCGGCGCCTCCCCCGGCTCGCTGTGGTTCCAGCTGTACGTGACCAAGGACCGCGACCAGGCCCATGACCTGGTGCGGCGGGCGGCGGACAACGGGTTCGGGACGCTCGTGGTGACCGTGGACACGATCGTGGCGGGCAACCGGGTACGGGACCTGCGCAACGGGCTGACCATCCCGCCGTCGCTCACCCTGGGCACCGTCGTGCAGGTGGGCGTCAAGCCCGGCTACTGGTGGGGGCTGCTGAGCGGGCCCGCGCTGGACTACGCCAACTTCGCGGGACGCCCGCGGACGACGATACGGAAGACGGCGGACTTCTTCGACGCGGACCTGAACTGGTCCGACATCGAGGACGTGCGGTCCCGGTGGGCCGGCAAGCTGCTGATCAAGGGGCCGCTCGGGCCCGCAGACGCGCGCCGCGCCGTCGAGCTCGGCGTGGACGGGCTCCAGCTGTCCAACCACGGCGGCCGGCAGCTCGACCGCACCGTGCCGCCCGTGGACACGATCGCGGCGGTCCGGGAGGCCGTCGGGCCCGCCTTCACGCTGCTCGTGGACTCGGGGGTCAGGCACGGGGCGGACGTCGTCGTGGCGCTGGCGCTCGGCGCGGACGCGGCGGCGCTCGGCCGGGCGTACCTGTACGGGCTGATGGCCGGCGGGACGGCCGGGGTCGACAGGGCGCTCGACCTGCTGCACGGCCAGTTCCGGTCGACGATGCAGCTCCTCGGCGTCACCTCCGTCGCGGAGCTGCGCAAGCGCGGCCGCGAGCTCATTACCCGGGCGGCGCAATGATCTCATCGAGCCAGCTGCTGGGTTACGCGATCGCGTCGTTCCTCATCATCGTCGTGCCAGGACCCGGGGTGCTGTTCGTGATCGGACGGGCGCTCGCGCACGGCCGGCGGACGGCCATCGCGACCGCCGTGGGGCACGCCGGCGGCAACTACGTGGTGGCCGCCTGCGTCGCCGTCGGCCTCGGCACCGTGCTCGAGCGCTCGGCGCAGGCGTTCGTCGCGGTGAAGCTGGCCGGGGCGCTGTACCTCGTCTGGCTGGGGGTGCAGGCGATCCGGCATCGCCAGGCGCTGGCGGAGGCGATGTCCGGCGCGGTCCCAGCGCGAGCCGGCTGGCTCGCGCTGCGGGACGGGTTCGTGGTCGGCGTGACGAACCCGAAGGCGTTCATCCTGTTCGGCGCGATCCTGCCGCAGTTCGTGAACCGCGGCGCCGGGCACGTCCCCGCGCAGATGCTGCTGCTCGCCCTGGTTTCCGTGTCCATCGGGGTGCTGTCCGACTGCACGTGGGGGCTGGCCGCCAGCGGAGTCCGCGCGTGGTTCGCGCGATCGCCACGGCGGTTCGCGCTCGTCGGCGGCGCCGGCGGCCTCGCGATGATCGGCGTCGGCATCACGGTCGCGCTCACCGGCCGGAAAGACTGAGGCTCCCGGCCGGCTACGGGCGGGGCGGCAGCGGCGGGCGGCGCTTGACCGGCCCGCTGGCCACGTCCGGCAGCGGGGCCGGCGGGTTCTCCGCGAGCAGGGCCAGCGCGCGGTCGACGGCCACCTCGAGCTGGGGATCGCGGTCCGCGGCCCAGTCGTCCGGGGTGATCAGCACCTCGGTGTCCGGGTCCACGCCGTAGTTCTCCACCCCCCAGCCGTAATCGGTGAACCAGAACGCGTACCTGGGCACGGTGATATGGGTGCCGTCGACCAGGCCGTGCGCCCCGTCGATGCCGATCACGCCGCCCCACGTCCGGGCGCCGATCACCGGGCCAAGCCGCAGCGCGCGGATCGCCGCGGTCACGATGTCGCCGTCCGAGCCCGCGAACTCGTCGGCCAGCGCGACGACCGGGCCGCGCGGCGCCTCTTCCGGGTAGCTCTCCGGGCGCAGCCAGCGGCCGAAGCCCCAGCCGATCACCCGCCTGGCCAGCTTCTCCACGATGAGCTGCGACGTGTGCCCGCCGCGGTTGCCGCGCACGTCCACGATCAGCGCCTCGCGGCTCATCTCGGCGCGCAGGTCGCGGTGCAGGTGGGCCCAGCCCTCGCCCATCATGTCGGGGACGTGCAGGTAGCCGATCCGCCCGTCGGACCTGGCGCGGACGAACTGGCGGCGCCCGGCCACCCAGTCCTGGTACCGCAGCCGCCGCTCGTCGCGCAGCGGCACGACGACTACGCGGCGGGTTTCCATCCCCTGGGCCGCGTCGGCGTCGGGCGGCTCCATGGCCGTCGTCGGGTCGTTGGGAGCGGGGGGATCGTCGGAGCTGTCGTGGTCAGCGGAATCAGGGTTGTCAGCGTGATTCTCGGTACTGGCGGAACTGGAGTCAGAGTCAGAGTCGGAGTCAGAGTCGGGGTCCGGGGTCGGCCGCGGGACCAGGGACGGGTCGGCCGGGCGGATCGTCAGCTCCACCGGCTTGCCCGCCGTTCCGGCCAGCGCCGGCCACGGGCCGTACACCGGGTCCACCGGGCGGCCGTCGACCTCGAGGATCTCGTCCCCGGCCAGCACGGCGACCCCGGGGGCGGCGAGCGGCGACCGGGCGCGCGGGTCGGACGACTCGCCCGGCAGCACCCGGTCCACCAGCCAGCGCCCGTCCGGGGCGCGCGAGACGTCGGCGCCGAGCAGCGCGGCGGCCGCGCCGCGGGCCGAGGTGCGCGCGGTG
>DATBBI010000441.1:0-10780 GCA_036271115.1 Trebonia sp. | reverse complement strand
ATGATCGAGGAGTTCGCGCGGATCAACGCGTCGGTCGGGTGGATGGCGTTCATCCAGTCGGGCGTGGGGCTGACGTTCCTCGATCCCGAGCGCTTCGAGCGCTTCCGGCTGCGCGGGGGCGGGCGGCTGATCCTCGCGATGAGCCTCGGCCGGCTAGGTGGCGCAGCGATCAGGGCCGAAGGCGGCTACCGCATCAGCGGCCGGTGGCCGTTCGCCAGCGGTTCTCCCTACGCGACCTGGCTCGGCGGGATGTCGGCCGTCTGCGACGCTGCCGGGGCACCCATCCTGGACGCCAACGGCCAGCCGCAGCGCCTGCTCGCGATCTGGCCGGCCGACCAGGCCCGCATCATCGACACCTGGGACGGTCTCGGCCTGCGCGGCACGGGAAGCGGCGACATCGAGATAGCCGACCTCTTCGTCCCTGACGAACAGGTCAACCCGGGGTTCTACGGTCCGCCGGCCTACGACCGGGCGCTGTTCCGGATCAAGGAGATGCCGGAGGTCGGGCACGGGGCGCACGCGCTCGGCATCGCGTCCGCGGCCCTGGAGTTGTTCGTGGCGGCCGTCAACAGCAGGCCAATTCCCGGGTCGGCGCGGCACCTGGCGATGGGGCACATGCAGGCTCACCAGATCGCGTTCGCCCGGGCCGACGTCCTGGTCCGCGCGGCGCGGGCGCTTCTCCACGAGACCGTGCGCGCCGCCTACGAGGACACCCAGGTCAATGAAGAACTGGCTATCGAGCTGCGGGTCCGGCTGCGCGAGGCGAACATCTTCTCGGTCAGGGCGGCGAAGGAGGCGGTCGGCCTCATCTTCGAAATGGCCGGATCGAGCGCCGTGTACCGGGGGCGTGCGATCGAGCAGGCGTTCCGCGACATCAACACCGCGGCCAACCACACCAATTACGTGGAGTCCGCGTACAGCTCAGTCGGCTCCTACTTCCTGACCAGGAACGCGGCCGGCGGCCCGGAGATCGCCGGCCGCCCGTTCTTCTGACTACCCAGAACCCCGCGTCAGCGGCCGTGTCAGGGGCGTGGCAGGCCGGTGTCAAGCCACCCGGCGATGGTGGTCGCATGAGCAACCAAGCACAAGACAAGGGGAGAGTTGCCATGCCTGCATTCACCACGCCAGGGCCTATCGCCGCCACCGTGGAAGTCGCCGGCGCCCAGGTGCGGGTCGGCGCGAGCGAGCGGACCGACACCGTAGTCCTGGTCGAGCCCGTCAACAAGGCGAGCAAGTCGGACGTGAAGGTGGCCGAGAGGACCAAGGTCGACTTCTCCGGCGGCCGGCTGACGGTCAAGACGACCGTCTCCGGAAGCAAGAACGGCTCTGTGGCTATCTCGATCGACCTGCCCGCCGGCTCCAGCCTGGCCGCGAGCGTGGCGAACTCGAGCCTTCACGCCGACGGCACGCTAGGCGAGTGCGAGCTGCACATGGCATCGGGCCAGGTCCAGCTCGACCGCATCGGCGCGCTGCAGGCGAACATCGCGGCCGGCGAGATCGCCGTCGGGCGCATCGCCGGCCGTGCCAGCATCGACGGCGGCGCGGCCACGGTGCGGATCGGCGAGGTCGAGGGCACTGTCAGGCTCGTGAGCTCGGCCGGGCAGCTCTGGATCGGCGACGCCCGCGCCGACCTCGATCTCACCAATGGCAGCGGCGAATTCGACATCGAGCGCGCGGACGGCGGCGTGACCGCCACGACGGGCGCCGGCGCCATCAGGATCGGCCGCCTGACCCGCGGCCAGGCGGAGCTGGTGAACGGTTCGGGAAACATCGAGATCGGCATCAGCGAGGGCAGCGCTGCCGAGGTGGACGCCAACAGCGAGCGGGGAACGGTGCGCAACTCCGTTCCGCCGCAGGAAGACCCCGGCGCCGCCGAGAACAAGGTCGCGGTCCACGCCCGCACGCGGCACGGCGACATCACCATTCACCGCGGGGCAAGCTGACACTCAGCGCAAGAGTGAAAGCCGTAAGACCTCCCTGGCAGCCGAGGCTGTCGAAGCGTCATCGGCTGCCAGGGACCCCGCCGCGGGGGAATGACAGCGGATTCGGGGCTGTTCGAGCCCCAAGGGACGTCAACCCAAGGGGAGCGGATGCAGGCGGCTGTCTTGCTGGCGATCGTGGCGAGCTTCTGCACGGCCACGGCGTCACTGGCGCAGCGCCAGGGGGCGAAGAGCGTGCAGACGACGGGCGGATTCGACGTCCGGCTGCTGCTCCGCCTGGCTCGACAGCCGGTATGGCTGCTCGGCATCGTCAGCATGATCGGCGGGTTCGTCTTCCAGCTGACGGCGCTGCGGTACGGGCCGCTAGCCCTGGTCCAGCCTATCTTGTCGCTCGAGCTGCTACTAGTATTCGGGTTCCTCGCCTTCGCCGGGCGGCGGCAGACGCGGATCAAGCCCCGCGACTGGCTCGGGGCGGCCGCGATGTCGGCGGGAGTGGCCGTGTTCCTGCGGCTGGCTTCGGCGTCCGGCGGGCGGCTGCACGCGGCGGGCTCCTCGTGGCTGCTCGCCGGGCTGGTCACGCTCGGCGTGGTGCTCGCCGCCGTCGCCCTGGCTTTCGGGATGGGGAACCGCCCTGGCGCGTCCCCGTCCCGGCGGGCGGCGATCCTCGGCTCCGCCACCGGCATCGCATGGGGCTTCGTCGCCGCAGTCATCAAGGAGCTCAGTTCTCACCTCGGGGGCGGTCTCGGCGCCGTCTTCTCCACCTGGTCGCTGTACGTGCTCCTTGGCGTGGGCGCGGCGACGATGCTGCTGGCCTCACACGCGCTGGCGGCCGGGCCGCTCGCGGCGTCTCAGCCCGGGTTCACCATCCTCGACCCGCTCGCGGCCAGCCTGCTCGGCATCTTCCTGTTCGGTGAGCGGATCCAGACCGGACCCTGGGACCTGGCAGGCGAGGCCCTGACCCTCGCGCTCGTCATCGCCGGCGCCGCGATCCTCAGCCACAGCTGCTTTATCCGCGGCGAGGTGGGCGACCCGTCCTGCCTGCCAGCCGCCGTCCGGACGCGGGCCGCTTCCCGTCAGCGCGAGGCGGACACCGCGCAGCGCTGACACCTCTGCCCGCCAGTCACGGCCTCTAACTGTGTACTTCCGGGTCATATTGCCCCGGAAGTACACACACAAGCCGGGGCTGGCTCGCGAACGCTGCCCCATCGCCGAGACATGGCGCGTGTCCGAACCCGGGCGGGGTCAGCTGGCGAACTCGCAGGGGACGCGCTTGACGCCGTTGATGAAGCTGGACAGCAGGCGGTCCGGTTCGCCGGCGGTGATGTCGGGGACCCGGGTGAGCAGTTCGCGCAGCATGACGGTGATCTCGTGGCGGGCGAGGTGGGCGCCCAGGCAGAAGTGCGGTCCCGGTGCGCCGAAGCCGACGTGGGGATTCGGCGCGCGGGTGATGTCGAACCGCTCGGGGTCGGTGAACACGGCCTCGTCGCGGTTCGCCGAGTAGTAGTACAAGACCGCCTTGTCGCCCTCGCGGTAGTCCTGGCCGTTCATGGTGTAGTCCCTGGTAAGGGTGCGCCGCATGAACAGCACTGGCGACGCGTGGCGCACGATTTCCTCGACCGCGCCGCCGATCCGGCCTTCGAGGTCGGCCAGCAGCAGCACGCGCTGCTCGGGGAACTCGGTGAGCAGCATCAGCGCGTGCGACAGCGCGGTGCGGGTAGTCTCGTTGCCGGCCACCACCAGCAGGATGAAAAACGAGGCGAGCTCGGCGCTCGTCAGCTGCTCCCCGTCGATGTTCGCCGTCACCAGGGCGGAGACCACGTCATCGGCGGGTGCCTCGGTACGGGCGGCTGCCAGGCCGGTGACCAGGTTCGCGAGGTCCTGCCCGGCGCCGAGCAGCTGGATGACTACCTCGTCAGGATCCGCGCTGATGAACTCGGGGTCGAACCCGGACAAGATGATGTTCGTCTTGGCGAGGACCATCTCGTACTGGTCATCGGGAACGCCCATCATGTCGCAGATGACCTTCAGCGGCAGCCTGGCCGCCACGTGCGACACGAAATCGCACGGTCCGGCGGCCAGCAGGTCGTCGACGATCGCGGTCGCCGCCCGGCGCACGTCGGTCTCGAACCTGGCGATCATCCGCGGGGTGAACGCGCGCGAGACGATCCGGCGCAGCCGGGCGTGCCTGGGGTCATCCATGTTGATCATCGAGCCGAAGTACTCGTTGAACTCGACGGGCAGGTCGGCGATGTTCGTCGCGCCCCGGCTGGAGCTGAACACCTGCGGGTTCCTGCTCGCCTCAACGATGTCGGCGTGCCGCACCAGGGCGTAGTATCCCGCGCCCGGCCGGGCGAATGGCGTGTCGGGCTCGGCGAAGAACGCCGGACGCTGCTGGGCCCGCAGCAGGGCGAACGAGGCCGCTCGTTCCGCGAGCGGCAGGCCCCAGAATTCGTTGGCCGACAGGTCTATTCCGGCAACAGTCATCAACACACTTCATCACGGCCGCAGGCCCATGGCTACCGCTAAGCCGTAACGTGAGATCTCATGATCACGATCCTCGATCACCTCGCCATCGGCACGCCGGCGCTCGCCGATGGCTGGGAGCTGTTCGGCGGCGTCCTCGGCGGAACCTGGGTGTACGGCGGCGACCCTCCGGGATTCTGGTGGGGCCAGCTGGAGTTCGCCGCGGGCCCGAAAATCGAGTTGCTGACTCCCACCGGGGGTCCCGACGCGGCCTTCCTCGAGCGTTTCCTGGCCGCCAGGGGCGCTGGCCCGCACCACTTCAACTTCCTCGTCGCCGACATCGAGGACACGCTGGCCAGGATCAAGGCGTTCGGCATCGAGCCCGTCGGGGTCAACCTGACCGATCCGGCCTGGAAGGAAGCATTCCTGCATCCGCGTGACGCTCACGGCATCGTCATCCAGGTCGCGCAGGAAGATAGTGCCCCGCCGTACCCGCCGCCGCGGGAGCTTCCCGAGCCGGGCCCGCCGGCCCGCTTCGACCTGATCGAGCATCACGTCAGCGACCTTGGCGGCGCGGTGCGGCTGTTCAGCGAGGTCCTGGACGGCCAGGTAGCAGCGGCCGGCGACGCGACCGCCGAGCTGTCCTGGCCCGGAGGCAAGCGGATCAGGCTGGTGCGCGAGGACGGCCTGCCGCTGGGCGGCACGCTGCGCCACGTCCGCTTCTCCCGCGCGGCAGGCGCGTTCACCGCCCGGGACCGCGAGCGCGCGGCTCGGCTGGCCAGCCGCCTCGGCCTGACCGTGGAACTGGCCGCTATGGACTGAGATCGTGACCCCGGCGATACAGGACCCCTTGCGGCGGCCGACCGCGCGCGATCACGATAGACGAGGGGCGACCACGCCGGCCGCTTCCCTGGCGCACCCGCCGGACAAGGAGGACCAGCGATGCCCGCTAAGCCGATCGTGGCCGCAACGGATGGTTCCGAGCACTCATTGCTGGCGGTCGAATGGGCGGCCGCGGAGGCGGTGCTCCACGGCGCCCCGCTGCGGATCGTGTCCGCCGCGGAGACGCTGCCACGGATGTCCGCTGGTTCCTCCGGGGAAGACGTTGAGAACGTGACCGATGTGCTGCACGACAACCGCGACCGGGGTCTCGAGGCCGCGGCCGCCAGGGCTGCCGCCGTCGCGCCCGGCCTGCTGGTAGACACCTTGGTGCTCAGAGGCGCCCCCGCTGACGCGGTGGCCGACAGCGGATCCGGCGCGCTCATGCTCGTCGTAGGCTCCCGCGGCGCGGGCGCGTTTACCGCGCTGGTCTTCGGCTCGGTCAGCCGGTACGCCTCCAGCCACGCGCCCTGTCCTGTCGTGGTCATTCGCGACGCCCCGGCGTCCCCGCAGCAGCACGTGGGTGTTGGCATTGGCGACCTGGACACCTGCGGCGACGCGCTCACGTTCGCGTTCGAGGAGGCCGCCCTGCGGAAGGCCAGCCTGACGGTCATCCACGCCTGGGAAGGACCTCCGGCCGGCATGTCACGAGCGGGAGATGAAGCGACCGGGCAGCTCGGGGGATTCCTCGAGAGCTGGCGAAGCAACTACCCGGACGTCACGGTCAGCCAGGATGTCGTGCACGGCCACCCGGCCAAGGCGCTGGTCGGCCTGTCCGCCCGTGCCGATCTCGTCGTGATCGGACGGCACGCGGCGCACGCCGGACGGCCGGGACCCGGTGCCGTGCGGCACGCGGTCCTGAACCACGCCCACGGTCCGGTCGTCACCGTCCCTCCGCCTGACCGCCCCTCCGCCTGACCGCCCCTCCGCCTGACCACACAGTCAGGCGGAGGCGGCGAGCGTCCTGCCGATACCCCGTGCCGCGGCGGCGAGGACGGCGGTCACCGCCTTGCCGTCGGATGTGACGGGGACGATCGCCGACAGCGCCGCCACCACGACTGGCTTGCCGTCCCTGGCCGGGACCGTGACAGGCACCGCGATGCCGAGGGCATCTTCGTGCACGTGGCCGGGGCAGAAAGCGAAGCCCTGGCGGCGGATCTCGGCCAGCACGGCACGCAACCGGGCAGACGAGCAGATCGTGTTCGCCGTGTAGCTGACCAGCGGCCCCGCGAGTATCCGCTCCTGGAGGTCACGAGAACCGTGCGCGAGCAGGACCAGGCCGGATGACGAGACGTGCAGCGGCAGGCGGCCCGCGATGCGGCTGTAATTGATCACCGCGCCGGGCGCCGACAGGCGCTCGGCGAAAATCACCTGATCGCCGTCGAGCAGGCCGAGTTGCACGTGATGCCCGATGACGGCGTGCGCGTCCTCCATGAACGGCATGGCGGTGTCCCGCAGCCCGCGGGTGGGGGACGCCCGCAGCGCCAGCTCCCACATCCGGACGCCGATCCTGACCCGGCGGTCCTCGTCGCGGGCCAGCAGCCCGTGCGCCGTCAGCTGCGCGACCAGCCGGGACGCGGTCGCCAGGTGAAGGCCGGACCGGCGCGCGATCTCCGAGACGCTCAGCACGGTCTCGTCCGGGGAGAACGCCTCGAAGATGCGCACCGCCCGCGACAGCACAGACTCTCCCGATCCTGACCGGGCCATCTCCGGAACGTAACACGCGGTACGCGGACCGAGCCGGAAGTTGCCTTCTCATTCAATGAGAGTCCTGTCGCGCCGTCGGTGATCCCGGCCGCAGACTACGGGCAGTTGCGATTGCCTGCGGGAAGGAGGCGGCGATGGCGCCGCGAGTTTCCAGTGACCTGCTCCTGGTGGGGAGCCTCCCAGCCGAGTCAACCGAGAGCGCGCTGCGCGCGGCGGGCGAGCTGTTCGGCGACCTCGTCTTCGCGCTGCCCGACGGGGAGACCGGCCCGCGGGGCGGCTGGGTCAGTTATGAGCGGGAGCGGCTGGTCCGCCCCAACCCCGGCGTCGTCACCGTCCAGGACACCCCGTCCCCGACGGGCCTGCCCAGGCACGCCTACGAGACACCGATCTTCGCGATCCGGCCCGGCGTCACCGAACTGCACTGGGACACCTGGCCCCGCATCGACGACGCCATCGACTCCTATCAGGTCTTCAGGAAGTTGCGCGCGGACGGCGCGATCCCCGCCGGGCTGCGGTTCCAGATCGGGCTGCCGTTCCCGTCTAGCGCGCTCAACGGCTTCAAGGCGGACTTCGGCGCCGATTACCCGGTCGCGGACCGGGCCTTCGAGGATCTTGTGGCCCGCGAGCTGACCCGGCTGACCGCGGCGATCCCGCCAGAAGATCTCGCGATTCAGTGGGACGTCTGCTACGAGGTGCTTGACATCGAGGGTGTATTGGCCTGGACCGCCCCCGGCGCGTGGGAGCGGTTCGCCGAGCCGGTCGGCAGGCTCACCCGGCTGATCCCCGAGGATGTCCTGGTCGGCTACCACCTGTGCTACGGCACCTTCCCTGAATGGCCCATGTACGAGGCCCGCGACATGGGACCGCTCGTCCGGATGGCTAACTACGCGGTGGCGAACTCCGGTCGCGCCGTGGACTGGCTGCACCTGGCCGGACCCCGGTACCTGCGCAGCGAGGACGACAGGTTCTTCCAGCCCCTCGACGACCTGGAGCCCGGCGACGCCCGCGTCTACCTGGGCATCATCCTGCCCGTCGACGGGGTCCCCGGCCTGCGGCGGCGCAAGGCTACGGCGTCCCGCCACCTGGCCGGCTTCGGCGTCGCGATGTACTGTGGCTTCGGCCGCCAGCCGGGCAAGGACGGCATGCAGACCATGCGCGACCACCGGCAGGCCGCTCTCGCCGCACGCGAGTAACGCCGGAAGGGCTCAGCCGCTGCCCGCCCGCAGCTCGGCGCTGACCGAGCGGACCGCGGCGATTGCCGCGGCCAGCCGCGGGGACAGGTGCTCGCCGTCGCGGACGATCAGCACGCTGTGCCGGATCGTGTCAACGCCCGCGATGGGCAGCCGGACGACGGGCACCGCCGTTCCTGCTGGCGTCATCTCCGGGGCTATCGTGATGCCCCAGCCGACGCCGACCAGGCTGATCGCGGTGCCGACGTCGTTCACCGTCGCGGCGACCCTCGGCTGGAAGCCCGCCGCGATGCACATGCTCCGTACCAGCCGGCCCAGCACGGTGTCCGGGCACATGACCCATGGCTCGCCGGCGAGCCGGGCCATGGTGCAGCCGGGAGCGCTGGCCAGCGGGTGGTCCGTGGGGACGCAGAGCCGGAGCGGGTCGTGCTCCAGAACCCATTCACGCAACCCCGTAGCCGCGGGGGCCCCCTGCGCGCTGCCGTAGCGCGACACGATGGCCATGTCGAGCTGGTCGCGGTGGACGGCACTGGGACCGTCCTCGTCGGTGGTCGCGGAGAGCCGGATCTCCATGTCGGGGAACCGCCGCCGCACCTCGGTGAGCGCTCGGCTCATGATGTGCGGCCCCTCGCGGAACGGGATCCCCACCCGCAGCAGCCCGGTGATCCGCGTCCTGGCGCCGGCTAGCGTCGCCTCGGCCGACCGCAGCTCCACGAGGATCCGCTCGGCGTGCTCGACCAGCGCGCGGCCTGCCGGGGTGAGCGTGACGTGGTTGCCCGTCCGGTCGATGAGCGCCGTGCCCGCCTCGGCCTCGAGCGCGGACAGCTGCTGGGATACCGCCGACCGGGTGTACTGGAGGCGGCGGGCGGCCGCGGCGATGGATCCCTCGGCCATGACGGCCTCGAGCATGATCAGCTTGCGAACATCCAGCACTGAAACGTCACATCCATTAACGCTGCATGTCGTGGATAGTAACTCCAGATTACTTGTCTGGCTGGATGGCCGTTGCTGTAGTGATGCCATGCCAGTGACCCTCACCGAGGTCCAGCGGATTCCCACCTCGGGCGCGCGAGCCGTCGAGCCCGTCCGGGTAGGAGTCCACGACCTTCTCGCCATACCGCAGCTCGCCAAGGACATCCCCGGCGGGCCGCCGGGGATGAACGGCGGCGACAGCGATGCCGGCCTGCTGCTGCTGACCCTGGCCGGGGGCCGCTTCGAGCCCTGGGCCACGCTGCCGGCGCCGGGCGGCGAGGACGCGGAGTTCTTCCGCGTAGGCGACCGGTCGTTCCTCGCGGTCGCGAGCATCAGGACCGGCGCCGGCCCCTACGAGTTCGCGGCCACGTCGACGATCTTCGAATGGCGGGACAGCGGGTTCGAGCCCTTCCAGGAGGTGCCGACGTTCGCGGCTAAGCAGTGGAAGCACTGGCGGATCGGCGAGCGGCACTTCCTCGGGCTGGCCCAGGGAGTGATCCGCGCCGGACAGGACAACCAGGATTCGGTCGTCTACGAGTGGACCGGCGAGTCGTTCGCCGAGTTCCAGCGGATCCCCTCGCGCTGGGCCTACAACTGGCACGCCTTCGAGGCCGGCGGCGAGTTCTTCGTCGCGCACGCCGAGCACGCCGGCCCCAGCGTCCTGTACCACTGGGACGGCACGCGGCTACGGCCACGGCAGACCCTGGCCGATGAGTCGGGCCGCGCGTTCGCCACCTTCAGCGACGGCGGCGAGACCTACCTCGTCGTCGCCTGCATCGCGGCCCCGACCAGGGTGCTGCGCCTGGCGGACGGCCAGTTCACGGACGTGCAGGTCCTCGACGGGCTCGGTGCCAGGGAACTGGCGGTGACGCGCTGCGGCAGCCGGACGCTGCTAATCAGGGTCAACTTCATCCTCGGCACCCCGGCCGATCCCCAGCCGGAACTCGACTCCCAGGTCTACGAATGGGACGGCGGCAAGCTGCACGAGGTCGCGACGTTCCCCACGTGCGGCGGCACCGACGTCACCGTCCTGAACCGGGGCGACGTGGCCGAACTGATCGTGACGAACTCCCTGACGCCGGAGCTGCGCTTTGCTGCCGAGACGGTCCGCTACGAGTTCAGTGCGGGAGCCCGCTGATGCGGCCGGCCGCCTTCGAGAGCCCCGAGCTCGTGGACCTGTTCACCACCTACACCGCCAGTCCGGACAGCATCGGCGCGCACCTGGCGCGGGCGACAGCCAGGGAAACGGAGCAGGACCCGCTGCTCGTCGTCACCGGCACCGACCTGGCGCTGTACCCCGGCGGCGGTGCCGGCCCGGTCATCGAGCCCTACCGGCTCGCCAGCCGGGGCTTCAAGGAACTGGCCGGGATATCCCACCTCGGCCCCGCGCTCGCCACCCTCGCAAGGCTGCGCGAGCTGGCCACCCGCGACCACGAGGACAGCAGCGCGGACAGCAGCGGGGACGACGGCTGGCGCGCCGACGCGGCACGCCTGCTCGCCGCCGCCAAAGCGGCCCGCGCGGCCAGCTCAGCACCGCTGTGGCGCGACCAGATCGCCGTCCGCGCGTTCGCGGGCCGCGAGGAACGCATCGCCGCGATGATCGACTACTCGTGCCTGCTGACCGAACGG
>DATBBI010000440.1:0-7736 GCA_036271115.1 Trebonia sp. | reverse complement strand
GACCGTGGACCCATAGCTGACCGTGACGTGGTGGTCCTTCAGCGATGCCTGGACGACCCTGACGAGTACCTGTCCCTTCGGCGCGGTCGTCTGGTCCTGCAGCACCACGACGCGCAGGCCAGGGTCAGGGCCGAGCGCGGCAACCGTATACGCCGTCTTGGTGCCTACCATGAAGCTCGAGACCAGCGCCGGATGGCTGGTCGCGGGCGCGTTGAGGCCGCGCATCGCCACCGTGTACTCACCGGGGGCAAGCGTCATGTAGGCGGAGACATCGCCGTAACTGACGTCCCTGAGCACGGTCGGATGCGCGGGATCGCCGAATGGGTACAGGTAGATGTCCATGGCGGGCGCCTGAGGGGACAGGTGGGCGATCCGGACCCAGCCGTCCTGCGCGGAGGTGGCGGCCAGCGGCGCCGCGGACGCGGCGGGTGACGCGGCGGCGATAATGGCGACGCAGCTCACGAGCAGCACGGGAATCGCGGCTAGCCGGGCAAGACGCCGCCGCAGCTTCATGCTCATCACCCCTTATCCGGATGCACGTCAGCGGTCAGCACCATCGAGAGCAGCCCGAGCGGGCTCGGTGAGGCGAACTCGATGGTCAGCGCGGCCTGGCCGGTGCCAGGGCGGGCGATCGCGGAGTGCGCGGGCTGATACGGGCTTTCCTGCTCGCTGACCATGGCCAGCGCCGCCGCGAGCCTGGCGGCGCCAGTGCCGCCAGGACTGGCGACAGTGACTTCCCTGTAGAACTGCGGACCACCCGGAGCGGAATCGCCGAACGCCGTCACCCGGAGCGTGAACTGGGTCGACAGCGCCGCGAGCGTCGCGAGCAGGCGAGAATCCACTTCCCCCGCCCGCAGTTGCGCGGCATCGGCCGCGGTGAACTTCAGGCGCGGGTTCCTGAGCAGCTGAGTACCCGCGCTCTTGCGGGCAGCCAGGTCGGCCCGCGAGGCGGACTGATAGGCCGCCTCTCCCGTCCGCGCCACGGCGCGGACCTCGATCCGCGAGCTGCCAGAGCCGAAGCTCGCGATCAGCGCGGGGGCGTACTGGTTCACCAGCGTGCCGCCGGCCTCGCCGGCCGCCGGGAGAGTCGCTATCACGTCAGCCCTGAGCACGCCGGTCATCCCGGACCCCAGCGGCACCAGCCGGCCCGCGCTAACTCCCCGCGCCTCGAGCGAGGCGCACATGGCGGGATAGCAGCCGATGACAGCGGTGCCGCTCACCTGGCCGGTAATCCAGGCGACGGCCGCGGACCGCGCCACCGCGGCTGGCCCAGGGGCGACGGCGCGCGGCGGCGCCGCGCGCTCGGAGACGGACGGTCGCACGGCCCGCGGCGCGGACGCGGACGCGGAGAAGACGCCTGCGAGCTGCCAGCCGGCTACCGCGACCACCGTGACCGCGACCATCGCCAGCACAAGCCGGCGCAGGAAAGCGGGGTGCCGCAGCCGCCGCGACGCCCACAGCTCCACCGTGGTGAGCAGGACGCGGGCCCACGAGGGCTCCGGGCGCGCAGGGCGGACTGGCCGCATCGGGCGGACCACGGGAACCCGGCCAGGAACGGGCCGATGGTTCTCGGTAGTCACATCGGCCACCCCCTTTGTCCTGCGGCGCGACCCTGAGCGGTCGCAGGATAGCCGATCACACAAAAGCGGCCTTAATCAGGCAGTATTGCTAATTGGTGGAAAGTGATCAGTGCGGTTCGACTGGTTCTTGTCGCCTTTTGTCCCTGGGTGCGCATTTGCCCGGATCGATAAATGGCCATATAGGCAAAAAATGCCAGGCCATGTGGTTTTCTACCGGTGGGGTCGGGGTCTTGCCTGACGGCAGGACAAGGGGGCGGAAATGGAGTACCGCGGCACGGGCCCGCCGGGGCGGACGCATCGCCCCGAGCCGTCATGGCCGACGGTCATCGCTACCACGCTGCGGCTCTGGCTTGAGCGCCACCCCATCGTCATCGGCCGCAGGACCATCCGGCTGTGGCCGCTGAACAGGAGAAAGATCCTCGCCACGGTCACGCTCGCGGCAGGCCTGGTCCTCGCGGGAGCGGGCGCCGCCGGGCTGGTGACAGCTCGCCATCCGGCGGCGCCGCAGTGGAACCCCGCCGCCGCTCCCATTCCGGCTCCAGTGGGGCCGATCGCCGCCATCGCCCGCCCGCAGGGCGCGGGGGTCCCGCTGCCCGTCACGCTGACGATTCCCGTCATTGGCGTCCAGACCAAACTCATTGACCTCGGCGTGACGGCTGCCGGCACGCTTCAGGTGCCGGCATCGACGGCGGTCGCGGGCTGGTACACCGGCGGTGCGCGACCCGGCGCCATCGGGCCGGCGGTCATCGCAGGGCATATCGACTCTCGTGTCGGTCCCGGGATCTTCTTCCGCCTGTCGCAACTGCGCCCTGGCGACCGCGTGTACGTGCGGCGGGCGGACGGGTCGCTGGCGCTTTTCCGTGTGACGGAAGTGCGATCGTACGCCAAGGATCATTTCCCCACGCTCGCCGTGTACGGTCCGACCCCCGACGCGGAATTGCGCCTCATCACCTGCGGCGGCATTTTCGACCCCAGCCTGGGGTCCTACCTCAGCAATACGGTTGTCTACGCGGTCCAGGTCAATTAGCTACCGCGCTGGCCGACGCGGTACAGCCGCATGGTCAGCGGGCCGAAGACGGCGGTCAGGGCGGCGGACGCCAGCAGCACCCAGCCGACCTGGCCCGCCGCCCACGTCCCCGCCATCAGGGCCCGTTCGGCGGTGACGAGGTGGCTGACCGGGTTCACGTTCACGAAGGCGCGCAGCCAGCCGGGCAGGGTGGCCGGGTTGACGAACACGTTGCTCGCGAACGTCAGCGGCAGCTGCACCGCGAAGCTGATGACGGTGACCGCCTGCGCTGACCTGAGCGCCAGGCCGAGGGCGGTCCAGATCCACGACACGCTGAAGGCGAAGACCAGGATGAGCGCCACCGCGAGCGTCGCCCCGCCCGCACCGCCCGCCGGCCGGTAGCCCATCGGCAGCCCCATCCCGAGGACCAGGCACGTCGCGAGCACGTACCGTGCCATGTCCCCGATCAGCCCGCCGACGACCACGGAAGGCTGCCAGATCGGCATCGACCTGAAGCGGTCGAGCGTGCCCCTCGCGCGGTCGGTGTTCAGGCTCACGCCCGCGGTGACCGTGATGAGCAGGACCGTCAGCACCAGCGTTCCCGGCAGCAGGAACTGCAGGTACTCGCCGGGCGAGCCGGACAGCGCGCCGCCGAACAGGTACGTGAAGAAGAGCGTGAAGAGCACCGGGATGAAGATCGCGTCGGTCGCCAGCTCGGGCTCACGCCTGATGTGCAGCATCGCCCGCCACGCCATGGTGAGCGTGTTCCGCAGCACCCGCGGGCGTCGTACGGTGGCGTGGCTGGCGACGGTCAGCGCCGGCGGCGCGATGACGGCGGTCATCCCGGCTCCTCGCCGTCCGTCGGCTGGGCGGCGCTGTGGCCGGTCAGGGCGAGGAAGACCTCGTCGAGGCTCGGCTGGCCGAGTGAGAAGCCGGCCACCTCGGTCCACTCGCGAGACAGCAGCGCCAGCCCGCGGGCGGCGGCGTCGGGCGCGGACGGGCCGTCGATCCTGGCAGTCAGGACCGCCGGGTCCGCGCCCCGGGTGACGGGGACGCCGAGCGCGTCGCCAAGGACCTGCCGGGCGAGAACGGAATCGCGGGCGTCCGCCAGCTCGACGCGCAGCACGCCGGAACCCACCGACGACTTGAGCTCCCCCGGCGTGCCTTCCGCGACGACCTTGCCGTGGTCGATGACCGCGATCCGGTCCGACAGCCGGTCCGCCTCGTCCAGGTACTGCGTGGTCAGCAGGACAGTCGTGCCCTGGGCGACCAGCCAGCGGACCGCCTGCCACACCTGGATGCGGCTGTACGGGTCAAGCCCGGTCGTGGGCTCGTCGAGGAACAGCAGCGCGGGCGCGACCACCAGGCTGGCGGCGATGTCCAGGCGGCGCTGCATGCCGCCGGAATAGGTGCGCGCCGGACGCCCGGCGGCGTCCGCCAGCCCGAACGCGTCCAGCAGCTCGGCTTCCCGCGCCCTGGCCGCCCGTCGCGTGAGCCCGAGCAGGCGTCCTTGCAGCACGAGGTTCTCGGTGCCGGTGAGGCTCGGGTCGACGGTGGCGAACTGACCGGTGAGGCAGATCCCGGCGCGCACCGCGTGCGGCTCGCTGGTGACGTCGTGCCCGAGCACTCGCGCGATGCCAACGTCCGGCCTGGTCAGGGTGGCGAAGATGCGGATCGTGGTGGTCTTGCCCGCGCCGTTCGGCCCGAGCAGGGCGAACACGCCGCCGCTAGGCACGGACAGGTCGAGCCCGTCCACCGCCTTAACGGCGCCGAACGCCTTGCCCAGCCCGAGAGCCTCGATCGCCGCGGGCGGCTCGGATGTCGTCGTCATGGTGTCGATGCTGCCTGCCGGCGATCGTGGTGTCGTCGTGCGGCAGAAGCGACTTCCTTCTGCTCGTCGGGGATACCGCGGAGCCCCGGGATACGACGCGGGGAGTAGCCGGGGATGCCAGCCGCGATGCCGGCGCGCCCTCGGGCCGGGCGCGTAAGCTCATCCGAGACGAAAGACGAGGTGACCGATGCGGCTGCTGCTGATCGGAGCGCCCGGCGCCGGGAAGGGAACCCAGGCCGAGCGGCTGGCAGAACGGTTCAACATCGCGCACATCTCCAGCGGCGATCTGCTGCGCCAGCACGTCAGGGACCAGACGTCGATCGGACAGACGATCAAGGCCTACGTCCACGCCGGGGACCTAGTCCCGGACAGCGTGGTCCTGGACATGCTGCGCAAGCCGGTCGTCGCGGCGGCCGAGTCCGGCGGCTATGTGCTTGACGGCTTCCCCCGGACCGTGGACCAGGCGAAGGCGGCGTTTGAAGTCGCGCACCCGCTCGGCGTCGAGGTTCAGGCCGCCGTCCACTTGGACGTACCTGACGAGGAACTGATCCGCCGCCTGCTAGCCCGCGGCCGGGGCTCCGACGACAGCGAAGAGGTCATCGCTCACCGGCTTCAGGTCTACAGGGAGAAGACCATCCCGCTGCTGGAGTACTACGCGGGCCGGGAGTGGATGTTCGCCGTCGACGGTACCCGGTCGCCGGGCCAGGTCCATGAGGACATCGTGGCCCGCTTGCGGAAAATGGCCGCGTTTGACATCTCGCAGGACTAGCTCCGCCGCGTTACCCGCCGGCCAGCTCGCGGGCGGCCGCGGCGATGTGCTCGGCGTCGATGCCCGCCCAGGCGAGCAGCTCGGCCCCGGACCCGGAGCCGGGCATCTCCCTGACGGCGAGGTGGACGACCGTCAGGTTCTCCTGCCCGGCCGCGACCAGGGCGCTGGTGACCGCTTCGCCAAGTCCTCCTTCCGGGTGGTGGTCTTCGGCGACCACGAAGCACCCGCCGGTGGCCTGCGCCGCCGCCGTGAGGGTGGCCGTGTCGATCGGCTTGACCGAATAGCAGTCGATGACCCGGGCGTGGATGCCCTCCGCGGCCAGCTGCTCGGCGGCGCTCAGGCACTCGTGCAGCGTGACGCCGGCGCCGACCAGGGTAATCGCGTCCTGCTCGCCGGAGCGGAGCACCTTGGAGCCGCCGATGGGAAAGGTTTCCCCTGACGGGTACAGGCCGGGGTAGGCGCCGCGGGTGGTGCGCATGTAGCTGATGCCCGGCGTGGCGGCCATCGCCTTGACCAGCACTGCGGTGCTGGTGCCGTCGGCCGGGTACAGCACCGTCGAGCCGTGCACCGCCCGCATCATCGCCAGGTCCTCGAGGGCCATCTGAGACGGGCCGTCGGCACCGATCTCGACACCGGCGTGCGAGCCGGAGAGCCGCACGTCCCTGCCGGAGATAGCACCCATCC
The DNA here is from genome assembly GCA_036271115.1 of Trebonia sp. Taxonomy (GTDB): domain Bacteria; phylum Actinomycetota; class Actinomycetes; order Streptosporangiales; family Streptosporangiaceae; genus Trebonia. Next base: position 1,866 of record DATBBI010000440.1, on the reverse strand, counting down.
TGATGAAGTCGTAGGCCCGGGTGAAGAACGCGGCGAACGTGGAAGCGAATGGCTTGTAGCCGCGGACGGCGAGGCCGGTGGCGGCGGCGACCATCTGCTGTTCCGCGATGTACATCTCGAAGTAGCGCTCGGGGTAGGCCGTGGCGAACTCCAGGGCGAACGTCGAGTTCTTGACCTCTCCGTCAAGCGCGACCACCTTCGGGTCTGCGGCGCCGAGCGCGACGAGTGCGTCGCCGTAGGCCTTGCGGGTGGCCACCTTGTCGCCGACGGCGTAGTCCGGCAGGGTGGCGCCGGCTGGCGCGGCGGCCGCCGCGCCGGCGTCCGCTCCGGCAGCCGGTTCCGGGAGCGGCCCGCGGACGGTCAGGTTCCGCACGCCGCCGAGCTCGGCGATCGCCCGTTCGGCCATGTCGGGCGGGAACGGCCGGCCGTGCCAGCCTTCCTTGTTCTCGACCTCGGAGAAGCCCTTGCCCTTGATCGTCTTGGCGAGGATCACCGTCGGCCGGTCGCCCCCGATCGCGTCTTCGGCGGCGGAGAAGGCCGCGCCGATGTCGGCCAGGTCGTGGCCGTCGATAGCGATCACCCGGGCGCCGAACGCCCCGGCGCGGGCCGCGTAGGCCTCGATGTCCCAGCCAAGGTCGGTCGGGCCGCTCTGGCCGAGCCGGTTGACGTCGACCATGACGATCATGTTGGACAGCTGGTAGTGGGACGCCTTGTCCAGCGCCTCCCAGATGGACCCCTCGGCGAGTTCGCTGTCCCCGCACAGCACCCAGATCCGGTACGGCAGCTTGTCCAGGTACTTGCCGGCGAGCGCGACCCCGACGCCGTCGGGCAGGCCCTGGCCGAGCGAGCCGGTGGCCACGTCCACCCAGGGCAGGATCGGGGTGGGGTGACCCTCGAGGCGCTGGCCGAAGCGGCGGTACCCGTTGATGAGCTCGTCTTCAGAGACGACGCCGACGGCCCGGAACACCGAGTACAGCAGCGGTGAGGCGTGGCCCTTCGAGAAGATCAAGTGGTCGTTGGCCGGCAACGCCGGGTCGTCCCAGTTGTAGCGCAGGTGCCGGGCGACCAGCACGGCGAGCAGGTCGGCGGCCGACATGCTGGAGGTGGGATGGCCGGACCCGGCACTGGTGGACGAGCGGATCGAATCGACCCGCAGCTGCGCCGCCAGGTCGGAAACGATGTCGAGGCCGGGCATGGACGTAACTTCTGTTGTGCTCACGGACCACTCCCTCGCTGTCGGGGCTCGCTGTCGGGGCTCACACAGTCGTATCGTCTCAGCACCCGCCGCGCTCGCGGCCGCCGGCGTGCCGCGAGCGGCCGGCTACCGCTTGCGGTCCTTGCCGCCCTTGGACAGCTCCCGCCAGTCGGACTCGGACACCTTGACGTCGTAGCGCTTGGCGGCGGCCAGGATCCGCTTCCAGGCCTGGTCCCTTTCCTTGTCGCTCACGCCCTCGACCTGGTCGAACCGTGCGATCGCGTTGCGCACGTGCCGGGCGTCGGTGAGCGGCTCCTTGCGCTCCGCCGGAAACGCGAACTCCTGGCTGCCCAGCTCGTCCTTTTCCGCGGTGCTCAGGCCCTCGCTGCTATGCGGGACGTTCTCTCCGTGCGCCCGGGCGCTCTGCGCCTCCCTGGCCTTTTCGAGGTTCTGGCGGGCCGCTTGCTTCTGCTTGTCGGTGGCCATGACTCCTCCGTTCGCGCCGAACTCATGAGTTGTCCGCACCCCGCGCGGTCCTACCCGTGATCCGCGCTCGCATGCCCGTCCGACCGTGTCCGCTTACGCTGTGTCCTCATGAGCGAGGAAGCACCGCCGCTAGCCGCCGCCGTCCCCGGCCTGGTGCGCAGCGACCCGCACGGTCCCGGCATCAC
>DATBBI010000439.1:0-5461 GCA_036271115.1 Trebonia sp. | reverse complement strand
CATCGCGCCCAGCACCTGGTTATCGGTCAGCCGGCCCAGGTCCCCGGCCGCCTGCTCGGTCAGCGCGGCGAGCACCGGCCCGGGCCGCATCGCGTCCGCCATCCGGTCCCGGGCGAACACCTCGCCGCCCAGCCCGCCCGGCCCCAGCATCGCGGCCAGTTCCATAAGGTCCACGTCGGCGGCGTCGCCGAGGCTGATGGTCGCGGCCGGGCCCTCGATCTCCCATTCCTCCGGGATCCGGGCCCGGCCCGCGTCGAGGTCGGCGATGTAGGCGGCCATCTCCGCGTCGCCGTCCCAGTCATCGTCCCGCGCCGGGGTGCCGGGCGGCGGCTGCTCGCCGTCTGGCCCGGGACCGGGGAACGAGGCTTCGGACACCGCAGCCTCCTATTCGGATGACTATGCTTATACGAACACTATATCGTGTGCTACTGACAATCGAAGCCATTTGGAGGCATGTTTTCAAGATCTTTTCAGTTGGCTCGTGTCAGGCTGAGACTGTGGCTGACAGGGCGCGGGGGAGTGGGACGGGCTCAGCTGAACGGGGTGCGGGGCCGGTCCTGGAGCTCGCCGTCGATGTAGAGGTCGACCTTCTCGTTGTAGAAGCAGGCGAGACCCGCGACCTTCTGGCTTTCCGGTAGCGGGGTCCGGTAGATCCACACCAGGTCAGGGTGCACGCCGTGGCCCGTATCCAGCGACCAGTAGGCAGCCGTGCCCTTGTACGGGCAGTGGGATTGGGTCGCCGAAGGGACGAGCAGTTCCGTGCGGACGTCCGGGAGCGGCAGGTAGTAGCGGGGCGGCAGGCCAGTCTCGAACAGGATGTGCGGCCGGGTCGAGTCGGCGACCGTGACCCCGTCCACTTCCACGCGGACGTGCCGGGAACTCGCCAGGATGTCTACCCGCTTGTACGGGTCTCTCGGATGCGTGTAGACCGGCTCGTCCTCCTCGAGCCACTCGTCCATCGCGGCCCAGTCGAACCGCACCAGGTCCCGCAGTTCCTCGAGCGGCGAGTCCGGGTACCGCTTGGCGGCGCTCTCCGCGGAAGCGCCGTCCACCCGCACATCGAAGAGCCGCGCTGTGCCGCGGCTGGGCGAGTGCTCAACCTTTTCGATCGGCTTGAGGTCCGCCACCACGTCGGCCAGCGGGATGTAGTACGCCGGGTAGTAGGGGATCTCCCAGACCAGGAAGGGGCGGCGGGTGTCGGCGACCAGGCGGCCCGCCAGGTAACAGCGGACCCGCTTCGAGCCCTGCTCGACTCGGACCGCGCCGCGTGCGTGCTCGTTCATGACTGCCTCCCGGCAAGCCACGCTACCCGCAGGCCGCCGGGACAGGAACAGTGCGGATCACGAATCCGGCGCTGGCGGGGACCGAGTAGTAGATCCGGCCGCCGGTGACGGCCAGCAGGTAGTCCTGCCTCGGGTTGGGCAGCAGAACCGTCGCGAGCCTGCGGCCCGTCGCCGGGTCGGCGCAGTAGTTCTGCGCGGGGCCCATGGCTTCGTTCCTGACCCACAGCACCCCGCTCCAGACGTCGGCGTGGATGCCGTTGGTGCCGCCGACCTTGGTGCCCGCCTGCGGGGTCATCGACGCCGCGGAGAAGCGCTCGATGTAGCCGAGCATCCCGGTGGGTTCGGAAACCCAGGCGCCGGCGGCGGACACGCCGCCGATCAGCGGGGCTATCACGCCGAGCATGGGGTGCGACGCCAGCAGCGTCCCGGTCGCCGGGTCCCGGCGCTGGAGCGTGCCGTCGCCACTGTCCGACTCGCTCACGATCAGCGTGCCGCCGTCGGGGCTCGCGCCGACGTCGGAGGTGTCCGCCCTGGGCAGCGGGATCGTGAGTTCCGCGGCGACCGTCGCCGGGGACACCCGGACGAGCTCGTCCGATCCGTCCACCCAGATCGAGCCGCCGGCGAAAGCGATATGGCTCTGCGCGGCGCCGCTGTTCACCGGGGCGATCGTCAGCTCGCCGGTCACCATGAGCGTGCGTGCGTCGAGTCGGAGCAGCATGGCGTGGCCGGAGAATGAGCCGGTCAGCCATAGCGCCCCGGCCGCGGCCAGGGGAGCGCCGATCGAGCCGGGGCTGAACGTGTTCGTCGCGACGATCGCGCCGGTCATGGCGTCCACACGGGCGAGTTCCATCCGCGGCGGGTCCTGCGCGGCGGGCGACAGCGACCACCGCAGGTACAGGCCGCCCCCGGTGGCGGTCAGCGCGGGGTTGGTGAACACCCGGCCAAGGATGCCGCCAGCCGGAATGCCCGGGGAAGCCGGCGCCGGGGCAGTGGTGGGGCTCACCGCGGAGGCGAGGGTTGTCGCCGGGTGCTGCGGCCGCGGACTCGCGCAGCCGCCCCCCACGGCGACGAGCGCGAGCACGGCGGCAGCAGCCGCGCACGCGGCCGGCAACGTCCTCATGCCCTTTAGACCGCGCCGTCGCCCGTTAGGTTGCTTACGAACTGCTCTCAGGATCACCCGTCTGGGGTGGCGCGCGCCGGCGGCTGAGGTGGTGGTCTGAGGCGTGGCCCACACAGGCAAACGAGAAAGATCCGGCATCGCGGTCGGGAACCCGCCGGCAGAACGTGGCGGCCGGTACGGCCTGCTGTTGCTGATTCTCGTCGGTACCTACCTGCTTGCGGCGTTCAGCGGCGCGAAGCTGGCCACCGAGTTGCAGGTCATCCTGTTCGCCTTCGTCCTGCTGGTAGCCCTGCGCAGTTCGCCTATGCCTGCGCCCTGGCCGTTGGTCATCGGAGCGGTCACCGTGATCGGCACCGCCGTGACGTTCGGGACGTCACTGAACGGCTCCCGGGACGGAAAGGCGGCCGAGGATCTGTGGAAGGCGCTGCTCCTGCTAATGGCCGCGGTCATGGTTGTGCGCCGGGTGCTGGCCAAGCGCACGGTCACGATCCAGAGCATTTACGGCGCCTTGAGCGCCTACATCATCATCGGGCTGATGTTCGCGTCCGGCTTCGCGGCCGTGGACCACCTGACCACGACTGACTTCTTCGCCAACAATGAGCCCGCCAATACCCAGACGTTCCAGTACTTCAGTTTCACCACGCTGACCACCCTCGGGTACGGGGACTTCACCGCGGGGCAGAGCGGCGGCCGTTCCATCGCGGTCCTAGAGGCGCTGACCGGCCAGGTGTTCCTCGCCACCCTGGTGGCTCGCCTGGTTGCCGCGTACAGGACCCCGGACGGGCCCGGGCGCCCCGGGCGCTCGGGAACCGAGGACAGTGACGTCGCTGTTGACCCCGATGGTGAGGACGAGCGTCGCGAGTAGGCGGCCGGATCTGCCTCCGTAGAATGACCGTTAATGACCGAGCGCAAGCCGCGGCAGCAGAGCTTCACTTCGTGGATCGACCAGCAGATCGCTGACGCCGAGGATCGCGGCGTGTTCGACAACCTGCCTGGAGCCGGCAAGCCGCTGAACATCAAGCCGACGGGCGACGGCGACTTCGGGCAGGCGTGGATGCGCGACTATGCGCGCCGCGAGGGGGTCTCGCCCGGCGAATTCCTGCCAACGCCGCTGCAGCTGCGCCGGGAAATCGAGCAGCTGGCCGAGACTGTGGGGGAGATGCGCTCGGAGGCCGAGGTGCGCGAGACGTTCGGCGACCTCAACCGGCGGATCGTCGAGTGGCGCCGCATCCCGGTCGGGCCGCCGATTCACGTGCGGCTGGTGAACATCGACGACATGGTCGCGCGCTGGCGCGCGGCGCAGACCGCGAAGGCGGTTCAGGCCCCGGCGCCCGGGACTCAAGCGGCGCCACAGGAGGCGGCCCGGCGGCCTCGCCGCCATTCCTGGCTTCGCCGCCTTCGGCGCAGGCCGCCGCCTTCCGCACAATTAGTAAACAAATCGACAAATGTGCTGATAACAGCAAGAAGCACGAACGCGCCGTCACGTGCCGATCTGCACCACGCTGTGATCGCCGACGACAGGCCTTAGGACGGGAGGCGGACGCCGCCCTCCGGGTGGGCGGTCAGCGTGTCCTCGCCCTCCGGGGCGTCGCCGGAGTCGATGTGCCGCAGCACGCCCATGCCCGGGTCGTTGGACAGCACCCGCTCGATCTTCTGCCCCGCCAGAGCGGAACCGTCCGCCACGCACACCTGGCCGGCGTGCAGCGAACGGCCGATGCCGACCCCGCCGCCGTGGTGGAACGACACCCACGTCGCCCCCGACGCCGTATTCACCAGCGCGTTCAGCAGGGGCCAGTCGGCGATCGCGTCGGAACCGTCGGCCATCGACTCGGTCTCCCGGTACGGGGACGCGACCGAGCCGCTGTCCAGGTGGTCTCGGCCGATCACGACCGGCGCCGACAGCGCGCCGGACGCCACCATCTCGTTGAACCGCACGCCCGCCTTGTCCCGCTCGCCGTACCCGAGCCAGCAGATCCTGGCTGGCAGGCCCTGGAACTCGACCTTCTCCGACGCGGCGCGGATCCACCGGTGCAGGTGCGGGTTGTCGGGGAACAGCGACAGTACCGCCTTGTCCGTCGCGTGGATGTCCGCCGGGTCACCGGACAGCGCCGCCCACCGGAACGGCCCCTTCCCCTCGGCGAACAGCGGCCGGATGTAGGCGGGCACGAATCCGGGGAACGCGAAGGCACGCGAGAACCCGCCGAGCCGCGCCTCGTCGCGGATCGAGTTGCCGTAGTCGAACACCTCGGCGCCCGCGTCGAGGAAGCCCACCATGGCAGCCACGTGGCGGGCCATCGAAGCCCGCGCCCGTTCGGTGAATTCTTGCGGTTTCTGAGCGGCGTAGTCATGCCAGTCAGCCAGTTCGACCCCGACGGGCAGGTACGAGAGCGGGTCGTGCGCGGACGTCTGGTCGGTGACGATATCCACGGGTACGCCGAGCCGCAGCAGCTCGGGCAGCACGACCGCGCAGTTGCCGACGAGCCCCACCGACAGCGGCGTCCGCGCATCGCGTGCCGCGAGGCAGCGAGCCAGCGCGTCGTCCAGGTCGTCGGCCACCACGTCGAGGTACCGGGTCGCAACCCGCCGCTCCAGCCGTGACGGGTCCACGTCGATCACCAGGCAGACACCGTCGTTCAGCGTGACCGCCAGCGGCTGGGCGCCGCCCATCCCGCCGCAGCCGCCGGTGACGGTCAGCGTCCCGGCGAGCGTGCCGCCGAATCGCTTCGCCGCCACTGCCGCGAACGTCTCGTACGTGCCCTGCAGGATGCCCTGGGTGCCGATGTAGATCCACGACCCGGCGGTCATCTGCCCGTACATGGTTAGCCCCAGCGCCTCCAGCCGGCGGAACTCCGGCCACGTCGCCCAGTCGCCCACCAGGTTCGAGTTGGCGATGAGCACCCGCGGCGCCCACTCGTGCGTGCGCATGACCCCGACCGGCTTGCCGGACTGGACGAGCATGGTCTCGTCCTCGCGCAGCGAGGTCAGCGTGCGCACCATCGCGTCGAACGCGTTCCAGTTGCGGGCGGCCCTGCCGGTGCCGCCGTAGACGACGAGGTCA
>DATBBI010000438.1:0-11730 GCA_036271115.1 Trebonia sp. | reverse complement strand
TTTTCGATGAAAGGACACTGGTCCTTAGCGGACGGGCTGACGCCGGCGCGCTAGCCCAGCGCGGCGAGCTGGTCCCCCAGCCAGCGCTGCGGCGCCCAGGCGGAGGCGGCGGCGGCGACCGCGGCGCTCCGCCGCTGCCGTTCGCCGGCCGCCATGCACAGCCCGGCGTGCAGGGCCTCGGCGGTCGCTGTCACGTCGTACGGGTTGACCAGCAGCGCACTGTCGCCGATCAGCGCGGCCGAGCCCGCCTCCCTGGACAGCACGAGGGCGCAGCCGCGCTCGCTCAGGATCGGGCCCTCCTGGGCGACCAGGTTCATGCCGTCCCTGATCGGGTTGACGATCATCACGTCGGCGAGCCCGCAGGCGGCGAGCGAGCGGGGGTAGTCGTCCTTGAGGTCGAGGATCAGCGGATCCCAGTCGTCGGTGCCGAACTCCGCGTTGATCTCCCTAGCCAGGTCGTGCACGCGCTCGGTGTAGGCGCGGTACTCGGCTAGCCCGGAGCGGGACGGGTAGGCGAGCGCCAGGTGCACCACCTGGCCGCGCCACTGCGGCCTGGTGGCCAGCAGCTCGCGGTAGGCGGCCAGGCCGCGCACGATGTTCTTGGAGAGCTCAGTGCGGTCGATACGGACGATGACCTGGCGCCCGCCCACCGCGCCGGATAGCACGCCGGCCGCCGTCCGCACGTCGGTCTCCTGGCCGCGGGCGCGCAGCGCCCCGGCGTCCACACCAAGCGGGTGCGTGGCGACTCCGCTCACGCGGCCGCGGTAACTGACCTGCCCGCCGCTGCCGCTCCGGCTGACGCGGGCACCCCGGGCGCCGAGCACCGCCTCGCAGCAGTCGAGGAACGCCGCCGTCCAGCGCTGGGAGTGAAAGCCCAGATGGTCGGCGCCGAGCATGCCGTCAAGGACGGCGGCGGCGACGTCGTCCGGCAGCAGGCGATAGTAGTCCGGCGGCGCCCACGGGGTGTGCTCGAAGTGCGCGATCCGGGTCCCCGGCCGGAGATCCCTCAGCATCCGGGGGGCTAGCGCCAGGTGATAGTCCTGGACGAGCACCCGGGTCCCGGTCACGGCCTCTTCCGCGAGCGCGTCGGCGAACGTCCGGTTGTAGGCGACGTAGGCGGCCCAGTCCCGGCGGAACCCCGCGTCGAAGCGCGGCTGGACGGGCGTGTCGAACAGCAGGTGGTGGACGAACCACAAGACCGAATTGGCGATTCCGTTGTAAGCGGCCGCGAACGTGTCCTCGGGGATGTCCAGCATCCGTACCGGGGCTTCGCCCGGCGCTCCGTGCGCCCGTTCTCCCAGCCGGGCGGCCACGCGGTCGGCGTCGCTGAGCGCGGCGCAGAGCCACAGCACTCCCCCATCCGCGGCAACGGCCGCCAGGCCAGGCGTCAGTCCGGACACCAGCCCGCCGCCGCCGCGCCGGGCCGCGAGCGACCCGTCCGCCGCGAAGCTGAACGACACGGGGCCACGGTTGGAAGCGACTAGGACCAGCCGGCTCGGGTCGTCGGTCATATAGCCCCAACACTAGTTGAAACAGCACCAAACGGGTTGCTGACGGCGTTACCCAATCGGATAGAGTATTGCTGCCAGCTTGTTACCAGCCGTGCTCTGGGCAGGAACAACGGCATGACAACTGAATACCTCATCCAGAGGGGTGGAGGGATCGGCCCTGTGAAGCCCCGGCAACCATCGTGGAAACGCACCTCAGTAAGGCGAGGCCAGCGCACGACTGGTGCCAAGTCCGGCCCGCGGTCAAGGTGATCGCTGGGAAAGATGGGAGAGAGAGGCCTCGCCCCATGACAGCACAGACCGCAGGCACGGGCGCGTCCGGCGCGCCGTCACTCGGCAACGCGAGGGCCCTGTCCTGCCGGGAGTGCGGCAAGACGAGTGCTCTCGGTCCGCAGTACGCGTGTGACGAGTGTTTCGGGCCGCTGGAGGTCAGCTACGACTTCCCGCGGCTGACCAGGGCCGCCATCGAGGCTGGCCCGCACAGCATCTGGCGGTATGCGCCGCTGCTCCCCGTGCCGCGGGACATCGCGAGCCGCCCCACGACCGAGCCCGGCTATACGAGGCTGGTGCGCGCCGACGGGCTCGCGGCCGAACTGGGCATGCGGCGGCTGTGGATCAAGGACGACAGCGGCAACCCCACCCACTCGTTCAAGGACCGGGTGGTCGCGGTGGCCCTCGCCGCCGCGACGGAGATGGGCTTCAAGGTGCTCGCCTGCCCCTCGACAGGCAACCTCGCCAACGCGGTCGCGGCGGCCGCGGCGCGGGCCGGCATCAGGTCCGTGGTCATGGTCCCGGCCAACCTGGAAGAGCAGAAGATCCTCACCACGGCGGTGTACGGCGGTACGTTCGTGACTGTGGACGGCACGTACGACGACGTGAACCGGCTGGCCTCCGAACTGGCAGGCGAGCACGAGGACTGGGCGTTCGTCAACGTGAACGTCCGCCCGTACTACGCGGAGGGCTCCAAGACCCTCGGCTTCGAGATCGCCGAGCAGCTTGGCTGGCGGCTCCCGGATCAGATCGTGGTGCCGATCGCCTCCGGCGCGCAGCTGGTGAAGATCGACAAGGGATTCGCCGAGCTTGCCGAGCTCGGGCTCGTCGAGGACAAGCCATGGCGGGTGTTCGGCGCGCAGGCGACGGGGTGCTCGCCGGTGGCCGAGGCGTTCGCTAAGGGCTGGGACGTGGTACGGCCCGTGAAGCCGTCCACGATCGCCAAGTCGCTGGCGATCGGGAACCCGGCCGACGGCCCCTACGTGCTCGACGTGGTCCGCCGCACGGGCGGCGCGGTGGCGGACGTCTCCGACCCCGAGATCGTGGACTCTATCCGGCTGCTGGCCCGTACCCAGGGCGTCTTCGGCGAGACCGCGGGCGGGGTCACCGTCGGCGTGCTGCGCAAGCTGCTCGACAGCGGCCAGCTCGATCCCGGCGCGGAAACAGTGATCATCAACTCGGGAGACGGCCTGAAGACCCTCGACGCCGTCGCGCCGGCCGTAGCGGTTCCCACGGCCATCAAGCCGACGGTAGCCGCCTTCCAGGCGGCCGGATTCGACGGGACGGACATTTGATGAGCATCTCGGTCCGCATTCCGACGGTCCTGCGCTCCTACACCCGCGGCGCGCCGGAAGTGTCAGCCGAGCCTGGCACCCTGCGCGAGGTCATCAGCCGCCTGGACGCCGCCTACCCGGGCATCGGCGGACGGCTGCTCGACGAAAGCGGCGAGCTCCGCCGGTTCGTCAACGTCTACGTCGGCGAGGAAGACGTGCGGTCCGCGAACGGCCTCGACACGCCGGTACCTGCGGGAACCAAGGTGTCGGTCATTCCCGCGGTGGCAGGCGGCTGAGTCGCGCGGCACACGGAATCGGCGGCCGGAATCTCAGCCGGCGATACCGCTGGTGACCAATGCGGTGCGCGTTGACGCAATTGGCGGCTATCTGGCGTCATGAACGCCGCGCACAGGGTAAGGTCGTTTCCGGTCGCAGTCGGCAAGAATGTGCCAGCGTGAAAACGTACGCTGGCAGGTCTCGGCAGGTCGCGACCGACGGGTTCCGCGGTTGAAAGGGCGGGGCTCGAAGCCCGAGCAGCAGTTAGGGAGTTGTTTGGAATGGCTCAGGGCACCGTCAAGTGGTTCAACCCGGACAAGGGCTACGGCTTTATCGCCGTCGACGGTGGCAAGGACGTCTTTGTCCACTACTCAGCGATCGTGCAGGACGGCTACAAGTCTCTCGACGAGGGCCAGCGGGTCGAGTTCGAAATCACGCAGAGCGACCGGGGACAGCAGGCCGAGAAGGTCATCATCGTCCCCTAAGTCCTTCGGCTTGGGCGCCGAAATCCTCTATATCGCCGGGTTAGTGCCGGTGTGGTCGGCCCGGCTCCCGCATGGCGGGGGCCGGGCCGACGGCGTCAGCGAGCCCCTTCAGCAAGTCCACCACCCCGGCAGGCCCGTCCACCACGAGGTCGGCGGCCTCCGCGACCTGCGGGGACTCGGGGCTAAGGCTGGCGACCGCACAGCCAGGCACGCCGTCAGAGCGCAGCGCGCGGACGGCGGCGAAGGCCGCCAGGTCGCCGAGGTCGTCACCGCAGTACAGCACGGCGCGCGCGGCCCGCTCGGCGGCAAGCTCCCGCAGCGCGGTGCCCTTGTCGACGCCAGGCGGGCGCAGTTCCAGCACGAAACGGCCTGGCTCAAGCGCCAGCCCAGCGTCCGCCGCGAGCGCGGCGAGCGGCTCGCGCAGCCGGGCCAGCGCCGCCTCGGGGGAGGCCGTCTGCCTGGTATGCACGGCGAGGGCGGTGCCCTTGTCCTCGATCCTGGTTCCCTGCGGCGCGCCCGCCGCCGCGAGCACGCCGGGCAGCGCCTCCCGGACCCGGGCCACGCCGTCGGGCACCGCGGCGGACGTCAGCTTTCCCGCCTCCCAGCGCTCGCCGCCGTAGTGCCCGAGCACGATCAGCCCGGGGACTTCCCCGACGCCGCTGAGCGCGACCGCCGCCGGGGCCGGGCGGCCGGTGATGATCGCCACCGTGCCCGCGGACTCCGCCAGCCGGGTCAGCGCCGCGGCGGCGCCTGGCGCCGCGGCGGCGTCCGCCGGGTCGGCGACGATCGGCGCCAGCGTGCCGTCGAAGTCGGTGGCGATCAGCGCGCGGGCCGGATCGGCCACGATGGCGTCGAGGCCGGCCTGGCCCTCGGCCGTGGCCGCCCGCGGCAAGGGCACAGGCACAGAGGTCACCGCTGACTGGTACCCGGCTGCGGCGAGCGCATGCGCTGCCGGCGGGCGCGCTGCGCGCGCAGCCGCTTGACGAGAACCGGGTCGAACTTGAGCGCGTCCGGGCTGTCGATCAGCTCGTTGAGCAGCTGATAGTACCGGGTCGCCGAGATGCCGAGCACCTCGACGATCGCCTGTTCCTTGGCGCCCGCGGTGCGCCACGTGCCGCGTTCGAAGGCGAGCAGCCGCATGTCACGCTCGGACAAGGCCGACATGCGTCGCTCCCTTCAGTAGGCTCGCGGGGCGTGGCTCCGTTTCACTGTCTCACGTTCCTGACCGACTACGGACTGGAAGACGCCTTCGTGGCAGCCTGCCACGGGGTCGCCCTCCAGATCGCGCCAGAGACCCGCATCATCGACATTACACACCTTGTACCTCCGGGTGACATACGACGCGGGGCGGCCGTTCTCGCGCAGACCGTCGGATACCTCCCGCCGGCCGTGCACGTCGCGGTCGTGGACCCAGGCGTCGGCACCGCGCGGCGCGGCGTCGCGATCGCCGCGGGGGATTCCGTGTTCGTCGGGCCGGACAACGGCCTGCTGTCCTGGGCGGTAGCCGAGGCGGGCGGCGCCACCGAGGCGGTCAGCCTCACCAACAGGGCGCTGTGGCTGGACACCGCGACGGCGACCTTCCACGGCCGGGACATTTTCATGCCGGTGGCGGCCCATCTGGCGGCCGGCGTCCCGCTCGCGCGGGCGGGTGACCAGCTCGACGTGGGCGGCCTCGTCACGCTCCCCAGGCCGGCAAGCCGGATCACGGTGGGCCGCATTGACGCGGAGGTGCTCACCGTCGACAGGTTCGGCAACGCCCAGCTGTCCGTCACCGGACCTGATGCGGCGCGGGCCGGGCTCACCCCTGGCGCGGCGGCCACGCTGGCGTGGGCTTCCCGCGAGCAGCGCATCCCGTTCGGCGCGACGTTCGGCGACGTCGCGGCCGGCGAGCTCGTCTGCTTCCAGGACAGCGCGGGCTACATCGCGATCGCGGTCAACGGGGGCAACGCCGCCCAGCGGCTCGGGCTGCAGCCGGAAACGCTGGTGACGCTCACCGTCACGAAATAGTTAGCGTGCCGCGTTCCGTTCCTGCCGGGCGCGTGACACCATAAGGGCCTGAATTCTTGACATATGGCCCCTTCGCCCCGGTTTCTGGAGGGGAGGACGTGACCGAAGTGTCTCGTCTGCTCCGCGGCACGCTACCGGTGCTGGTGGCGCTCGCCGTCGCGACGGGTTTCGCCCTGCCCGCGAACGCCGCGCCGCTTGCCCGCGCGCCGCGGATGTCCGGCCCCGACCTGGCCAGCCAGTGGTGGCTGACCAGCCTGAGCGTGCCGCAGGCCTGGCAGGCCGCGTCCGCGAAGGGCGGGGGCGTGACCGTCGCGGTGCTTTCCACCGGGGTCAGCGCCAGCCAGCAGGACCTGTCAGGCGCGACGGCGACCGGCCCGGATTACGCCGGCTCAGGCCGCGTCGCGGGCGGCCCGTTCTGGGGTTTCGAGGGCACGGCGGTCGCCGGGCTGATCGCCGGGCACGGCCACGGCGCGGGCGGCGCTAGCGGGAGCATGGGGGTCGCGCCGCGCGCACGGATCCTGTCCGTGCCAGTGACGCTGGAATACGACGACCCGCTGAACTCCGACGCGGCGATCACGGCTCGGCTGCCGGACGCTATCGCGGCCGGCATCAGGTACGCAGTCGCGCACGGCGCGCGGGTGATCGCCCTGCCGCTTGACCCGGGCATGCTGGGGCTCGCCGGCGGCGGCGACCCCGCCGCCGCGGGCGGCAGCGCCGCCGAGCGGTCGGCGGTCGCCTACGCCGTCGCGCATAACGTAGTGCTCGTCGCGCCCGCCGGGGACAACGGCATGGGCACCGGCACGGTCAACTACCCGGCGGCCTATCCCGGCGTGCTCGCGGTGGGCGCCACCGCCAAAGGCGGCCAGCTCGCCTCGTTCACGAACGCGGGCTCTTACGTGGCGCTGACCGCGCCAGGCACCGGCCTGACGGTGGCCGCACCAAGCGGCGACGGGTACGGCACGCTGGCGACCACCGACATGTCCGCGGCGCTGGCCGCCGGGGTCGCCGCACTGATCCGCTCCCGGTTCCCCGGCCTCACCGCCGCCGCGGTGGTGCAAGCCATGGAGCGAGGAGCCACCGGCCACGCGGCAGCCGGCGCGGGTCATGGCGCCCTGGACGCGGCGGGCGCGCTGACCGCGGCCGCCGCCCTCGCCGCGCGGCTGGCCCCTCCGGCCACGGCGACGGCCTCACCCTCACCCTTGCCCTCCGTGACGCAAGCGCCGCGAATTACCGCCACGTCCACCGCGGCGCGGTCCGGCGCGGGAAGCCTGGCCGGCTCGCTGCTGCGGGACGCGGTAATAGTGCTCGCCGTGCTGATCGCGGTCCTCGCCGCCGCGCTCCTGCTGCACAGCAGCCGACGGCGCAGGGCAGCGGCGGCTGCCCGCCAGCCGCGCGCCATCGGGCCGGGCGGCACCCATGCCAGGCGGCCCCCGGCAGCGCTCCCGGCCGCGCCGGCCGCCGCCCGGCCGCCACTCGAAGAGCCGTGGGGCAGACCCCGCCCGCCGGGCAGCGACGGCCCGCGCCTCGCCCCGCCGCCGCCCCCCGGCTCGCTCGGCATCCCGAATCCCGCGCGGCGCGCGAGGCGGGGCGCGACCGGGGAACCGCCGTGGGAACCCGCCAGGCCGCCGGGCACCGCGGCGGCGGCGAGGGCCGCTGACGAGCTGCTGCCGCCGTGGGAGCTGTCGACGGGCCTGGCCGCGGCGCCGGTCTCGACGGAGCTTCCCGAGTTGCCGAAGGCGAATACGGGCCCGATGTACGTGTGGAACCCGTCGGCGTCCGGCCCGCTGCCCGTCTTCCGCGACGACGAGGAAGAGAAAGAGCAGTTATTCGGAACGGGCCCGTGGTTCCTCGCCGGGCCCGCCGTCTTCCGCGGACAGCCTGGCCTTCACGTCCGACGCGTACTGGTGCACGTACTCCTGTCCGGACAGCTCGCCGATCGCGCGCATCACGTCGTCCGCGACGGTGCGCCGCGCCCTGGCCGGCGGCTCGCCCGCCAGGTGACCGAATTCCATCCGCTTGCCGATCCTGACCTCGATGCGGGTCGGCCTGGGCAGTGGCGAGCCCGGCGGCAGCATCTTCCTCGTGCCCATCATCGCCACCGGGATCACGGGCGCGCCGGAGTTGAGCGTCAGATAGCCGATCCCCGACCTGCCCCGGTAGAGCCGGCCGTCGGGCGACCTGGTCCCTTCCGGGTAGAGCCCGAACAGCTCGCCCGCGCGTAGCAGGTCAAGCGCCGCCTCGAGGGTCGCCTGCGCGGATCGCGCGCCCTCCCGGTCCATCTGAAGCTGGTTGGTGGACCGCAGGTAGGCCGCCCAGAGCCGGCCGAGCGGGCCCCTGGCCGCGAAGTACTCGGCCTTGGCGGGGAACACCACCGGCCGGTCGATCATGAGCGGCAGGTACATGGAGTCGATGAACGACAGGTGGTTGGACGCGAGGATCGCCGGCCCGGCCGGCGGGATGTTCTCGAGGCCGGTGACCTTCGGCCGTCCCATCATGTGCAGGACGGGTCCTATCACGACACGCGAAAGCCGGTACTGCACTCAGGTGTCCTCTGCCTTACCTCGGGGTCTGGCCTGCGACGGAAGACCCGGCGAAGGCGGTACTAAAATAGCGTGCCCCGCCGACCGCGCCGGAAACGGAGGCGGCCATCGAGATCACCAACGGCACCGCGAACGGCAGGGCCGCCGCTGGCACAATCACCCCGGAGTCGTCGGCCAACCAGCCGATGACGAGGACCAGCCAGACCAGCCACGCGACGACCCGCACCAGCGGCTCCGCCGCGAACGCCCCCGCCAGCAGCCGCAGCCGCAGCGCCGCGGGCCGCCACAGCGCGGCGGCGGCCGCCACGGCGACGACCGGGATCAGCCAGCTGAAAACGGTCACGGTGAGCGTGCCTACATTGGAGCTGACCTTCCGCTCGAGCAGGTCACCGCCGCGGCCGTGCAGCAGGTTGCCGGCGAACGTCCCCATGTCGGACACGCCCGTCGCCGGGAAGAAGTAGCTGATCAAGGCGAACACGAAGAACAGCACGAGCCCGCTGGCCGCGACCGGCACCGCCCACCGCCACCGGACCTGCACTCCCGCGAGCCACGCCATCAGCAGCAGCAGGCACGGCACCAGCGCGATCGTCCCGCCGACCTTGGCGCCGAACCCCGGCCAGCCGGACGCCACGACGGCGAACAGCCCGACAAGGCCGACGGCGAGGACCGGCGCTTCCCGCCGCCCGGGAAACCGGAGCGTCGCGAGCAGCCCCAGCCACGCGGCGGCGACCAGCGTGCTCACGCAGTAGACGCCGAGCGCCTCGTTGCCGATCCCGTAGAACCGGCCGCCTTCGAGCAGCGAGAGCCCGAACGGCACCTCGAGCTGCAGCCGCGAGCCGGTCATCACGTCGATGCCAAGCACGGCCAGCGTGCACAGGCACAGCGCGCCGAGCGGCCCGAGGGACTGCCGCCGCCACGGGCCCGCCAGGGCCGCCGCCGCCACGACCAGCGTCCAGCCGGCCGCCATCGTGTACAGCCACACCGCCGGGTGGGTGTGCAGCCACCACGGCACCAGGTTGGCCAGGAACGTGCCGACGGGAACGGCGACGGCGACAACCCCGGCCGTCCGCCACCAGCGTGCGCGGCGCCGCGCGCGTTCGGCATCGCCGCCCCGGAAGAGCAGCGCCGGCGCGATGAGCAGCGCCGCGGCGGCCACCCCGTATGCGGTGAAGAACCAGCCGTGGGTGCTTATCCAGACCTGTTCCGCGGTGTCCCTGCCGATGAGCACCCGGACCGCCGCGGCAAGGCTGCCGCGGTCACCGCGGGTCAGCTGGGAGCCGCTGAGCCCGGAGGGCACCGGCTGGCCGAGCCAGCGGGCGACGGACGGGGTGAGGTCGGTCAGCGTCACGATCCCCGGCTGCCTGGTGGACGCGGCGCGCAGCAGGCCGTCGCCGAACCCCGGTCCGCTGACCACCACGGACCGCAGGTGCGGCCGGCCGCCGAGGGCTGCGCCTGGCGCGGTGACCAGCAGCATGGTGTCCGCGGGAAGGTTCGCGACGATGCGGGTGAGCTGCTGGTCCGCGGCGAAGGCCGAGGGCCGTTCAGGAAAACTGAGCGCGCCGAGATCGACGACGGTCAGCGGACAGCGAGCCAGCACCGCGGCAGTGAGCTGGCTGGCAGACGGGAGGTACCGCGCGACGTTGCCTGACGGCGCGGCGACCGCGAGCGCGGCGCCGGGGCCGGCGGCCGTCACGCAGCCGGCCAGGCTGCCGAGCAGGCCCCAGTCGGGGCTCTCGTGGAACTGCTCGTTGTAGCGGATGATCTCCGGCATCGCGGGGATGCGGGCGCCGGTCCCGTCGCTGAGCACCGAGGGCAGCGCCGCGCAGGGGCGGGGGCCCTCCGCGCGGGCGCCGCCGTTGAGGGTCAGCCAGCCGTCGTCCGGGCAGGCCACCGGCTGCTGTGCGTAGTCGACGAGCGAACCGACCGAGCCGCCGCCCGCCAGCCGCCACAACGTGGGAGTCGTGGCCGGGGTGGCGAATGTCCATCGCAGGCCGGATATGCCGACGATGACGACGTGCCGGACGGGGCGAGCGTCCGCCAGCGCGGCGGACGGGCGTGCCGCGAGCAGCACCGAGCCGAGCGCCGCGCACAGCGCGACGCAGGCGGCCGGCACGCACGCCGCTCGCAACGCCTTCTTCACCCGGTCAACGGTATCCGCCAGCTGGCGCGGTGCGGTGCGGTCTCAGCCGGCGCAGATGTTCTGGTTCGCGGTGCGTGCCTGGAGGTCGACGGAACTCGCCGCGGCGCCCGGGCTCGTCGCGGGGCGGCCGCTGGCCGCCGGCGCCGTGGGCGTCGCGGCGGAACCCGGGGTGGTGGCGGCCTTGGGGTGCGCGCCGACAGCCAGGTCCGCTGGCGGGCTCGCGGGCTGAGCGCCGAAGAGCGAGCTGCTCGCGGGCACGTCGTCGCGGAAGGAAGCGAAGATCTGGTTGTCTTCCGGCTGCGTCCACATGACGTTGGCGGTATCAGAAGGGACCACGTCGCTGCGCGGGAAGGTAGGCAGCGTGAAGAACGCGATCTTGTCTTGCGGCAGGTCCCGCAGCGACTGCCCGAGGTCGTACAGCCCGGTGATGCCGCCGAGCTGGCTGTCGATGGTCAGCGACCGGGTGGCCGCGTCAAGGAACCGGTAGATCGCCAGCGGGTTGAGCAGCTGGCTTTTCACCCGGGTGACGAGCGACGACATGAACGCCTGCTGGCGGCCGATCCGCTCCAGGTCGCTGCCGTCGCCCAGCGTGTACCTGGCCCGCACGTAGCCGAGCGCCTGGGTCGGCGTGAGCATGTGGCGCCCGGCGGACAGGTGCAGGTTGGACAGCGGATCGTTGATCGGCGTCGGGTTGCATTCCTCGACGCCGCCGAGGGCGGCGACCATGTCCTTGAACCCGGAGAAGTTGACCACCACGAAATGGTTGATGTAGATGCCGGTGTCCTGCTCGACGGTCTTCACCGTGCACGCGACGCCGAGCGCGGTGTGGTTCCCGTCCAGGTTGCCGATCGCGAACGCATCGTTGATCTTGAACTGGGCCGGCGCGGAGAGCTGGCCGTCGCCCATCGTGCAGGCCGGGATGTTCACCCAGGAGTCGCGGGGAATCGACATGATCTCGGCCCACTTCCTGTCGGCCGGGATGTGCACGATCATCAGCGTGTCGGACTGGTCGGTGACCAGGCCGGTGCCGTAGCCGCTGCCCTGGCCGTTGCGGGTGTCGGAGCCGAGGACCAGGATGTTCTCCGCCTGCGGGTGCAGGTTGACCGGCTGCTTGCCGAGCAGGCCCTTGATGTCGTCCTGCTGAATGTTCGCGTTGAAGTGCCGCAGCAGCGTGTAGCCGGTCCCCAGGACGGCGACGAGCAGCACCGCGAGGCTGGCCGATCCCCAGAT
>DATBBI010000437.1:0-3286 GCA_036271115.1 Trebonia sp. | reverse complement strand
GTGCTGTGCCGCATCCGGCTGAGGCACTCGAGCAGCCATCCCGTCAGCATCGACACCCGCTGGTGGATCAGGTCGACGCCGATGCCGCTGATCCAGTCGATCCCGGTCGTCACGTCGGGGATCGACAGGAAGTTCACTGTGCCGTCTTCGAAGCCGGCCTCGTCGTCGAGCATCCGGTGCCAGCCGCCTTGCGCGCTGGCCGCGAGGATCGTGCCGCCGGAGAACCACGGACGGCGCAGCCGGCCGAGCGCGTCCCGCCGCGCCAGCAGGCAGCCCACCCCGGTCGGGAACCCGAACACCTTGTACCAGCTCACGGCCACGAACTCGGGCCGGATCGCGGACAGGTCGAGCGGGTTGGTCCCGACGAACGCCGCCGCGTCGAGCAGCACGTCGCACCCGGCGTCCTGGGCCTGCCGCACCCAGCCAAGCGGGTGCTGCACGCCGCTGAAGTTGGACTGCGCCGGGTACGCGAACAACCCGGCCCGGGCGCCGTGACGCGACCCGAGCGCGGCGGCCACGTCCGCGGCGCTGGTTCGCAGCTCGGTCCCGCTCAGCCCGGCATACGCGACCTGGGCGCCGCGCGCCTGCGCGTACTCCCTGATCCCGTGCACCGAGTTGTGGTTGTCGGCCGTCAGCACGAACCGGGTCCGCCGCCCCCACGGGTACGATTCGGCGACCAGGCGGCAGGCGCCGGTCGCGTTGGGCGTGAAGATGACGGCGTAGTCCGCCGCCGTGGTGCTGAAGAAGCGCAGCACCGCTTCCCGCGCTTGCTCTACCAGCCGCGTGGACGCGCTCGACGTGGGGTTGTCCGAGTGCGGGTTGCCGTAGCAGCCGGCCCGCAGCCGCGCGGTGTGCGCGAGCAGCTGCGACTGTGCGGGCAGCCCGGCGCCCGTGTAGTCGAGGTAGACGTGCCCGCCCTCGTCCAGGTAGGAGTACTCGGTCGCGCGCAGCTTGTCCAGCCGGGCCGTCGCGGCGTACTCCGGATACGTGGCGTTAAAGTCGCTCATGGCGGTCCCCCCGCTCGATCCCCTACCTCCAAGATCGCACCAGGCAACGGTTAATCGTCACTTCCGCGCCGATTGATGCACGATCCGCATGAAAAGGGAGAAAGGATCTATGGATTCCGAACGTACGGTTGCGACTGCGCTGGCCAGCTACCTGCGTCAGGCGGGGGTGACGCGGGTGTTCGGGTACCCGGGGGAGTCCGTGGTCGACTTCATGGAGGCGGCCCGCGACGGCGGCCCGGCGATCATCGCCGCCGTCAGGGAGGCGAGCGCCGCGTTCATGGCCGAAGGCGCCGCCATGCGCACCGGCGGGATCGGCACGTGCCTGTCCACCCTGGGGCCGGGATCGACCGCGCTGCTGAACGGGGTCGCGAGCGCCACCCTGGACCGGGTCCCGATGCTGGCGATCTCCGGCCAGGTGGAGAGCTCACGGGAGCAGTACTGGACGCATCAGCTCGTCGACCAGGGGCGGCTGTTCGCCCCGGTCACGAAGCTGGCCGCCCGGCTGGAGCCGGGCTCGGCGGACACGGTGCTGCGCAAGGCGCTGCGGACCGCCACGGCCGAACGCCCAGGGGCGGTGCACTTGACAGTCACCACGGATACGTTCGGGATGACTATGGAGGGTGGCGGCGGGACAGTGCCGCCGCTCGGCCCGGCCACAGGAAGCCTCGATTTCTGTGGCGAAGAGCCGCTGCGGCAGCTGCGGGACGCGCGGCGGCCGGTGCTGCTGGCGGGCGGCGGCGCGGTGCGGTGCGGCGCGGAGGTGGCGCTCGCGGAGCTGGCGGCGCGGGCGGGCATGCCGGTCGTGGTCGGCGCGATGGCCAAGGGCGTGCTCAGCGAGGACCACCCGTACTTCGCGGGCGTGCTCGACATGGCCGGGCACCGGGTGATCTGGGACCTGCTCGCGGCCTCGGACCTGGTCGTGACCGCCGGATTCGACGCGGTGGAGCTGATCACACCGTGGCGTCTGGACGTGCCGGTGCTGCACATGGACACCACGCCGAACACCGATCAGGTGTACCCGGCCGCGACCGAGGTCGTGGGGGACGTGGCGGCCGCGCTGTCGTGGCTGCTCGCCTCATGGGATGGAGCGCCGCGCTGGCCGGAGGCGGAAGTGGCGGCGCACCGCGCCGCGCTGCGCGAGGGCTGGCAGGCGGGGTACGCCGCAGGCCGGCTGAACCCGTCGGAGGTCGTGACGACCGTGCGTTCGGCCTCGCCTGCCGGGACCGTGATGACGGCCGACGTGGGCTCGCACAAGATCATGGCCGGCCAGGCGTGGACCGCTTACGCGCCACGGGAGACGCTGCTCACGAACGGGCTGTCGGCGATAGGCTTCGGGCTGCCCGCCGCGATCGGCGCCGCGGTGTCGGGTCCAGGCCCGGTCGTGTGCATGGCCGGGGACGGCGGGTTCGGGATGACCGCGACGGAGCTGGCGGTCGCCGCGCGGCTCGGCCTCGGGCTCGTGGTGGTCGTCTTCTCCGACGGCAGCCTGAACAGGATCGAGCTGCACCAGGCAGCGATGGGCTACCCGCTGACCGCGACCGCCGTGGACCGGGTGGACATCCCCGTACTGGCGGAGTCGCTCGGCTGCGACGGCGTGCGGGTGGAGAACGTGTCCGGACTGGAGAAGGCGCTGTCTACGGCGTTTTCCGGGCGGTTCCGGCCGCTAGTCATCGAGGCGCGCATCGACACGTCGCAGTACGCCGCGCAGTACTAGCGGCACTAAACTCGCGGTACGTGAGCCTGTCTATCGGAATCGTCGGGCTGCCCAACGTGGGCAAGTCCACCGTGTTCAACGCGCTGACCCGGGCGGGTGCGCTGGCGGCGAACTATCCGTTCGCCACGATCGAGCCGAACGTGGGCGTGGTCGGCGTTCCCGATCCGCGGCTGGGCGCACTGGCCGGGCTCTACAACTCCGCGCGGATAGTGCCCGCCTCGGTGCGGTTCACCGACATCGCCGGCCTTGTCAGGGGCGCCTCGCAGGGCCAGGGCCTGGGCAACCAGTTCCTCGGCCACATCCGGGAGACGGATGCGATCTGCCAGGTGGTCCGGGTTTTCGCCGACCCGGATGTGACGCGGGTGGAGGGGTCCGCGGACCCAGAAGGCGACATCGCGACGGTCGTGACCGAGCTGATCCTCGCCGACCTGCAGACCCTCGAGAAGGCGCTGCCCCGGCTGGCGAAGGAGACGAAGTTCTCCAAGGACCCCGAGCGGCTCGAGGTGGCCGCGGCGGCGGAGGCGGCCGTGGGGGTGCTGGACAGCGGGACGACGCTGTACGCGGG
>DATBBI010000436.1:0-6434 GCA_036271115.1 Trebonia sp. | reverse complement strand
AGCAGCCGGCCGCCGTGGCCCTGGCCGGTCACGTCCGGCAGCACGTGCAGCTCGTACAGCTCCGCGTCGGTTCCCGGCCACAGGTCGCCGTCGGTGGCGGGCCCGGCGGCGGCGAATCCCGTGACCGAGGTCTTGCCGGCGTCGACCGCCACGTGCACCCGGTGCCGGCTGGTCGGTGGCGTGGTGATCGCCTCCAGCCAGCGGCCGGTCCACTGCTTCTCGGCGGCGGCGCTGGTCAGCTCCGCGAGCACCTCGTCTGGTACCACGTCCGCGAACGACGCCCGCCAGCTCGCCACCTGCACGCGTGCCAGCTCGGGGGCGTCGGACGCCCGCGCCGCCCGGACGAATCCCTGGGTCACGTCTCCGGCGAAGCGATCCGCGCGAGCACCGAGACGTCCCGTGCCGCGCCCCTCGCCGCCGACGTCGCCATCGCCGCGTACACCTGCAGGGCCGGGCTGACCGGCCGCTGCCGGTCAGCGGGCCGGTACGAGCCGAGCGTCTCGAGCAGCGCGGCGCGACGCCGCGGCAGCTCGTCGTCCGGCACGTCCAGCCGCAGTTCCCGGCGCGGGATGTCGATGACGATCGTGTCGCCCTCCGCCACGAGCGCGATGGCGCCGCCCGAGGCGGCCTCGGGGGCGATGTGGCAGATCGACAGCCCGGAAGTCCCGCCGGAGAACCGCCCGTCCGTGATCAGCGCGCAGGCCCGGCCGAGCCCCTTCCCCTTCAGGAACGACGTCGGGTACAGCATCTCCTGCATGCCTGGCCCGCCGCGGGGGCCTTCGTACCTGATCACCACGACGTCGCCGGCCGTCACCCGGCCGGAGAGGATGCCATCGACGGCATCCTCCTGCGACTCGAAGACCCGGGCCGGCCCGCTGAAGGTGAACAGCTCCTCGGGGACCCCGGCGGTCTTCACGATCGCGCCGTCCGGCGCCAGGTTGCCGTACAGCACGGCGAGCCCGCCGTCGGCGGTGTACGCGTGCGCCACGTCGCGGATGCACCCGGACTCAGCGTCGAGGTCGAGCGACGCCCACCGGGCCGACTGCGAGTACGCCTTCGTGGTCCGCACCCCGCCGGGCGCGGCGTGGTACAGCTCCACCGCCTCGTCGGAAACGGCGCCCGACCGCAGGTCCCAGTCGGCGATCGGCTGCCCGTGCACCGTGTGCACGGTGCGGTTGAGCAGCCCGGCCCGGTCCAGCTCGCCGAGGATCGTGTGGATGCCGCCGGCCCGGTGCACGTCCTCGACGTGATACGAGCTCGACGGGGCGACCTTGCACAGGCACGGCACCCGCCGCGACAGCTCGTCGATCTCCTTGAGCCCGAAGTCGACGCCCCCCTCGTGGGCGGCGGCCAGCAGGTGCAGGATCGTGTTGGTGGAGCCGCCCATCGCGACGTCGAGCGCCATCGCGTTCTCGAACGCGTCCCTGTTAGCGACCGAGCGCGGCAGCACGGACTCGTCATCGTCCTCGTAGTACCGCCTGGTGATCTCGGCGATCAGCGCGCCGGCCTTCTCGAACAGGGCCTTGCGCGCGACGTGGGTCGCGAGCGTGGTCCCGTTGCCCGGCAGCGCCAGGCCGATCGCCTCGGTCAGGCAGTTCATCGAGTTCGCAGTGAACATGCCCGAGCAGGATCCGCAGGTCGGGCAGGCGTTCTCCTCCATCGTCAGCAGCTCGTCTTCCGACACCGACGGGTCCGCGGAGGCGATCATCGGGTCGATCAGGTCCAGCTTCCGCTCAGGTCCGTCGGCCAGGTCGGCGGCCGTCACCTTGCCGGCCTCCATCGGGCCGCCGGAGACGAACACGGTGGGGATGTTCAGCCGCATCGCGGCGATCAGCATGCCGGGCGTGATCTTGTCGCAGTTGGAGATGCAGATCAGCGCGTCGGCGCAGTGCGCGTTGACCATGTACTCGACCGAGTCCGCGATCAGCTCACGCGACGGCAGCGAGTACAGCATGCCGCCGTGCCCCATCGCGATGCCGTCGTCGACCGCGATCGTGTTGAACTCACGGGGCACCGCGCCGGCCGCCTTGACGGCGTCGGCGACGACCCGGCCGACCTCCTGGAGGTGCACGTGGCCAGGCACGAACTCGGTGAAGCTGTTCGCCACCGCGATGATGGGCTTGCCGAGGTCCTCCCTGGCTACCCCGGTCGCGCGCAGCAGCGCGCGCGCTCCCGCCATGTTCCTGCCGTGCGTGACCGTGCGCGACCTCAGCGGTGGCATGCCGACTCCCTTGCCGGAAGATTTCCCCTGGCCAGTTTCCTGGAAATTCAGCCTACCGGTGTGAAGGTCCTCGTCGGCCCGACGTCAGGCAGCACGCTGCTCGCCGCGTCGTAGATGGCCTGGACCTGCTCCTTGGACAGTCGCGGCAGGTCGCGCATCCGGCTGCGGCGCCGCAGGTACTTGCCCAGATCCGTACCCGTGAACACGTCGACGTCCTTGATGGTGGCGATGCCCCAGGGGATCTTCGGCCCGTAGATGGCCATCGCCGCGCGGACGGGGACGTCGAAGCCGACCGCGGTCGACAGCCGCTCGCTGGCCTGCTGCGCCTCCCACTTGGCGTGCTCGAGGCGCTGCCTCTTGTTCTCCGGACCGTGCCAGAGCTGCTTGCCGTTGTAGGTGCGGATCGGCACCCGCTTGTGCCAGCGTTCGGAGTCGATCGCATACACGCCGGTGGGGCCGATGACCAGGTGGTCGATGACTTCCCGGCTGCCGGGGATGGGCCGGGCGTTCAGCGCGAGATACCCGGCGCGGCGCATCCTGGAGAGCTGCCGCTTGGTGCTCCTATGCGCGGCGGCCGTGCTGCCGCCTGCATGGACGTCCGCGGCCGTCCGCGACCGGTACACGGTGTCGATGATGCCGGCCAGGATGGCGAGCGAGAGCCCGACCTGCCAGTTGGCGACGATCGTGAAGACGACGCCGACGACGATCACGACGATCGCGCGGAACCGCCACATGCGCAGCCGCACGTCGGGCGGCAGGTCGCGGACGCGGATCGGCCGCGGGCCGCTATCCCATGCGGGCGGGGTGACGGACACCGGCAGATCGCCGGACGAGGTCCGCTCGCCCGCCGCGGCGCTGTCCGTCGCGGCGGCGTGTACCACCCGCGGGCTCGAGGGCTGGGTCCATACCGACTGCGGCACGTCCAGGTCGGCCGTGGGAGGCTCGTCGTCGGACGGGACGTCGGTGGTCACCACGCCCTCGAGTATCGCGATCCCGTCGTCCCGCCGCCCCCGGCCGCTCACGTCGGTGGCCTCGTGGATTTCGGCGGATACGTCATCCACGCCCGAGTCCGCGTACTGCACGCCCGCCGCCTTCGGCGGGGCGGCCGCTTGCCGTCCGTTCGCCGAGCGCCGTGCGGCCATCCACCGGGACGTGGCCTGCCGGTCGGATACCGAATGCCTGGTGCCGTTGACGCCGGCATTCTGTTTCGATCCGTTGGCCGGGTCAGCGTCAGGCGCCGGTGTCACGCTAACCTGCACGCCATCCTGCTCAGATGTCCCGGGCAGCGTTGATGACCTGGATTTCTTGCTCCGGGGCCAAGCCATCCATCTCACCACCTCAGCGTACCGATCTGGGCACGGCCGGGGAGCCGCGCTCCGTAATCAATTGTCCCCCTATAAGCCGGCCTTAAAAGCGGACATCCGACCCTAAAGAGTGCATGTAACTTGCGCCGAACATTGCGCCAGCGTGATAAAACGAGCGGAATGTGGTTCCGTGACAGGCGAATGGGCCGCTGGCGATTGCGCTCCGTGCTCAACGCCGCCGTCGCCGTGGTGGTGTCGGTCGCACTGCTTGGCGTACTCGGCTTCGGCTACGGAACGATACCGGCCCTCGGCCCCGCGCTCGACCCCGGCCGTGGCGCGTGGACGTCGGCCTCCGGCGGCCAGCCGGCCAGCTCGCAGACGCTGCGCGTGCCAGGGCTGACCGCGCCGGTCCCGGTTTCGTTCAGCAGCCAGGGTCTCGCATCCATCGACGCCGCTAACACGCACGACCTTTTCGTGGCGCTGGGGTACGTGCACGCGAAATTCCGGCTGTCGGAGATGGACCTGGAACGGCGCCTGGGGGAGGGCCGCCTCGCGCAGCTCGCCGGGCCGTCCGACCTGAGCAGCGACGAGTTCGAGCTGCGCCTTGGCCTGCTGCGCACCGCGCAGAACGAGTGGGCACGCACCACCGGCCAGGCCCGCGCCGCGCTGCTCGCGTACGCCCAGGGCGTCAACGACGACATTGCCGCGGTCCGCGCGGCCGGCGACTGGCCCGCGGTGTTCACCCTCACCGGAACGTACCCCGGGCCGTGGACCCCGGTGGACAGCCTGGTCGTCCAGGGCGTCCTGACCCAGGAGCTCGACTACACGACGGGCCCGCTCGACGAGGCGGTCCTGGCGCGGACGCTCGGCGCGGCCAGCACCGCGGACTGGTTCCCGGTGCTGGCGAAGAACGCGCAGACGCCCTACGACCCGGGCCCGTACGTCAAGGCGCCGCTGACCCCGCTGGCGCCGGACGCGGCGAGCAGCGCGCCCGGGGGGTCGATCACGACGACGGCCTCTGTTGCCCCGGGGGGACGACCCCCCGGGATCCCCCCGCGCACGGGGGGCTCCTCGCCCCCCGTATCCCCCTCGGCGGTAGCGGCCGCGGCGGCACAGCTTCTCGACCAGCTCAGCCAGCTGCCCGCGAACCAGATCCACCAGTACCCCGACAGCAACGCGTGGGCGGCGAACGGGCCCGCGGTGGCCACCAACGGGGGGTCGCGGGGGGCTGTCCCCCCTGGCAAGCAGAGCGGGGCGCTGCTCGGCGGCGACCCGCACCTGCCGCAGACTGAACCGTCGGCGTGGTACGAGGTGGCCCTGTCCGCGCCGGGGTACCAGGTGTCTGGCGTCAGCGTGCCGGGGCTGCCGGGGATCCTGCTCGGGCACAACGCGAACATCGCGTGGTCGCTGACCGACACGCAGAACGCGGCCACCCGCTACTACGCCGAGCGCGTCCGCGGCGGCTCCTACTACTGGGACGGCGCGTGGCGGCCGATGACCGTGGTGCATTACACGATTCCCGTGCGCGGCGGGGCGACGGTGAACCTCGCCGTGGACATCACGGTGCACGGCCCGATCATGACGCAGGTCGGCCAGCGGATGGCCGTCGACTGGATGGGCAACGTGCCGTCGGACGACGTCGCCGCGCTGTTCGGGATCAACGAGGCGACCGACTTCGCGCAGTTCCGGGCCGCGCTGACCGGATGGCGGACGCCGACGCAGAACTTCGTCTACGCGGACAAGGCGGGCAACATCGGCGTGATCGCGCCCGGCTACTACCCGCAGGTCGCCGCCGGGTGCCAGCCGTGGCTGCCGATGCCGGGCACCGGCGCCTGCGACGTGACCGGGGTGATCCCGTTCCAGGCGGTGCCGCAGGTGTACGACCCGCCGTCGCACCTCATCGTGACCGCGAACCAGCGGCCGGTCACAGCGGCGTACCCGTATTACATCGGCACCAGCGATGACTTCTATGACCCCGGGTACCGCGCCGCCTACGCCTACACGTACCTGGCGTCGCACGAGCCGCTGTCGGCCGCGTCGGTCGCGGCGCTGCAGAACAACGTGACGGACTCGCTCGCGTCCCGCGTGCTGCCGTCGCTGCTGACCGCGCTGGGTACCGCCTCGCTGTCTTCTTCCGAACGTACGGTGGTCTCTCTGCTTTCGTCCTGGAACTACGCCATGGACACGGGGTCCGCCGCGGCGACCGTGTGGTGGACGTTCTGGGACGACTACCTGACCGGGGTGTTCGAGCCCTGGTGGAAGGCGGGCAAGGTGCCCGTCGGCCGGGACGTTGACGGGCTGGGGGTGGGCCCGGGGCAGGCGCCGCTCGACGAGGACCTGGAGGCGTGGACGCTGAACGATCCGTCGAACGCGGCTTTCCGCGGGCCTTCAGGACGCGGTCCCGGCAGCGCGCCGGCCGCGATGGTGGCGGCGTTCCGGCAGGCGGTAACGCACTTGTCCGCCAAGTTCGGCGGATCGCCGTCGACGTGGACGTGGGACCGGGAGCACTCACGGTCGTTCCCCTCAGTGGAGGACGCGACGGGGCTCGGGTACGGGCCGCGCGCCGCCGGCGGTGACCCCTTCACCGAAGACGCCGCCGACGGCGGCCTCACCGCGACGACGGGCCCGAGCTGGCGGATGATCGTGTCGTTCGACGCCGGCGGCTTGTCCGCGGTCGGCGTCTATCCGGGCGGCCAGTCGGAGAACCCCGCGTCCCCGTGGTACACGAACCTCGTGCCGCTGTGGTGGGACGGGCGGTACCTGCCGCTGCCGGCGCCTGGCTAACCCGCGCCTTCCTCCCGCGCCGACGCCCAACGCCCTAGGTGAGTATGTGGTCCCTGGCCAACCGGGCGGGGCCACTACACTACGCGCAGGACGAGAACTGGAGTGGAATCGTGCGCTGGTCAACC
>DATBBI010000435.1:0-2192 GCA_036271115.1 Trebonia sp. | reverse complement strand
TGGTAGTCCACCCGGACCGGGACGGAAGCGGTAAGGGTGCGGGTGACCAGGCCGTCGCGCTCGAGCAGGCGCAGCGTCTGGGTGAGCATCTTCTGGCTGACACCCGCGATCGTGCGGGAGAGCTCGCTGTACCGCCGAGGTGCGTCCGCGAGCGCGGTCAGGACCAATGTCACCCACTTGTCGCTGAGCGCGTCGAGCACCTGGCGCGACGGGCATTCGGCGACATACGCGTTGTACGCGTCGCGTTCCTGTTCGCGCCGCTGCGCCGCAGTCATCGTGGCCAATGCACTCCTCGATACCAGTTACGCACTTTCAGGTGCCTTCTTTCTAAAAGAGAGTAACACACCTAGCGTGGGCTCAGTGGCGCCTACCGACGCGCCCCTGACGAGGGAGATCACATGAAAGCGGTCATCATCCGCGGTTATGGCGGCCCGGATGTCATCGAGCTAGCCGACGTCCCGGTCCCGGAGCCCGGCACCGGGCAGGTGCGAATCCGGGTGCATGCGGCACCGGTCCACCCGGTCGACATCGCCACCCGCGCCGGCAGGCTCGCCGAGCACGGCCTGATGGCGGCCAGCGGAGACGTCGGCCTGGGGTGGGACCTAGCCGGCATCGTCGACGCGCTCGGCCCGGGAGCGGACCAGTTCGCGGTCGGCGACGCGGTGGTCGGAATGCGCGACCTGCTGACCGCGCCGGTCGGCGCCCAGGCCGAACAGGTCGCCCTCGACACCGACGCGGTCGCGCCCGCGCCGCGCGACGTGACACCCGTCGAGGCATCGACCATCCCGCTCAACAGCCTCGCCGCGGACCAGGCGCTGGACCTGCTCGCACTGCGGTCCGGCCAGTGGCTCCTGGTCACGGGCGCGGCCGGCGCGGTGGGCGGGTTCGCGCTTGAGCTCGCCGCGCTCCGCGGGCTGCGCACCGTGGCCGTCGCCGCTCCCGATGACGAGGAGCTGGTCCGCCGGCTCGGCGCCGACGAGTTTGTCGCTCGCACCCCGGACCTAGGCGGCGCGGTGCGCCGCGTCGTGCCCGGCGGGGTGCACGGCGCACTGGATGCCGGGCTCGCCAGCATGGCGGCCCTCGACGCTGTCCGGGACAAGGGCGCGTTCGTCGCGGTCGCGGCCGGCGCCGCGCCCGTGCCGCTGCGCGGCACGCGCGTGCACAACGTCTGGATCCACACGGACGGGCCACGGCTGGCCGAGCTCGCCGCTCTCGTCGACGCCGGCCAGCTGACCCCGCGGGTAGCAGCGACTCTCCCGCTGGAGCAGGTGGCAACGGCCCACGAGCGGGTCGCGGCCGGCGGTCTCCGCGGCCGGATCGTACTGACGCTAGACGGCTGAAACGTCAGGCGAGGTGATGAGGTCGTGGCGGGCCTGACGAGCCTGTGGAGTTGCGGGCCTAGGCGACGCAGGCGACGCCTACGATCGCCTGGCCGTCACGAGGCCGGATGCGCACGGCCTGCTCCCAGTCCGGGCGCCACTCCCGGGCGTCGACCACGCTCGGCGGCACCAGCTCCAGGGCCAACGCGCTCCAGCAGCATGAACGCGGCATTCGTGCCGTTGGACTCCTGGCGCTGGGTGCGGGCCTGGCTTTGCCCGGCTAGCCGACCGGGCTCAGTCCACGACCGCGCCACCGGTGAAGTTGATCTCGCTCGCGGTGATGGTGCGGGCCCAGTCGGACGCGGCGAAGACGGCGACGTTGGCGACCTCGCCGTAGCTGGGCAGGTGGCCTGTTAGCAGGCCGACGGTACCCGGCGCGCCCTCGGCTTCGGCCGCACCGGGAGCCGCACCGGAAGTTGCATCGGGCGCCGCGCCGTCCGGCTGCCCGTCGTGATCGTCGTATCCGGGTGATCCGGGCGAGAGCAGCCAGCTCACCCGCACGCCGTACGGCCCGAACTCGGCTGCGAGCTGGCGGCAGAGCCCGGCGAGGGCGGCCCAGGCGACGTGCGAGCCGCCGAGCCGCGGAATCGCCTCCCGTCCGCCGGCCATGACGAGGATGACGCCGCGGCCGCGGCGGGTCATGTGCCTGCCCACGGCAACGGCCACGTTGAAGTGCGCCGTAACCGCCTTCGTCACCGGCCGCAGGAACTCCTCGAACGGCATCGCGAGGAGCGGCGTGCCCTGGACGTCGTCGTTGGAGGTGGCGTTGAAGCAGATATCGATGCCCCCGTCGGCGGCGACACTGTCGGCGTG
>DATBBI010000434.1:0-12897 GCA_036271115.1 Trebonia sp. | reverse complement strand
GCCCCGTTCGACGGCAACGTGCTGTACGGCGAGGCGGTCGCGTACACCTTCGTGCAGGCGATGCTCAAGGCGGGCAGGAACCCGACCAGGGCCGACCTGGTGAACGCGATCAACGCCGGGCTGCCGCAAGGGCCCTCGGTCGCGCCGTACGCGTACTCCTCGACCGACCACTCCGGCGTCACCGGCGCGTACATGGGCGTCATCACCAACGGCGTCCTGACCCAGCAGGGATCGGTCCTGACCACGGACGCGTCCGCGTCCGGCCCGATCACGACCGTGACAGCCACTCAGCAGGCGGCGCCGGCGAGCGGCATTCCGTCGCCCTGATCGCTGTTGAGCATGGCATGACAACCGACGAGCGGCCGCCAGCAGTACGCCTGCTGGCGGCCGCCGAGGAGCTCTTCGGCGAGCGCAGCTACAACCGCACGGCGGTCGCGGACATCTGCGCCAGGGCCGGGATGGCAACAGGCAGCTTCTACGCGTACTACGGCTCCAAGGCGGAGATCTTCGCCGCGGTCGTCCGCGGTATCAACGCGGACCTGCGGATGGCCATGAAGGCTGCACTGGAAAAGGCGGACGGCGGCCAGCGAACGCGGGAGCGCGAATGCTTCCGCGTCTACTTCGAGATGGTGTCGAAGCGTCCCTGGATGGACCGGATCGTGCGCGAATCGGAATTCGTCGCACCCGGCCTGTTCCGTGAGTACTACGAGCACCTCGCCCGGGGGTACGGGCGCGGCGTGCGGGCCGCGCAGCTCGCCGGCGAGGTCGACGCGCGCTACGACCCGGAGGTCATCGCCTACGCCTACACGGGCATCGGCAACTTCGTCGGCATGCGCTGGGCGGAGTGGACCGCCGGCGGGCAAGTCCCCGAGGACGTGCTCGACGACGTGCTGGAACTCCTCGGGAGGGGACTCGCGCCGCCCTGCCGGGAATAGCCCCGCGCTAGCGGCCTGCCGTCAGGGCACGATAATGAGCGGCACGTCCGCGTGCCGCGCCAGGCTGACCGCGACCGAGCCGACCACGCGATGCATGGCCTGCGAAGAGCTCCCGACCACGATGACGACGGTGTCTCCCGGGTGCGTGTCACTGAGCCGGGCGGCCGTCGTGATCAGGACTTCGGGAACGGTGCCGTCGCCGCGCGCGAAGGTCCACCGGTCCTCGCGGCCGCGCAACTGGTCGCGCGCCTGCGCGTGCAGGTCCCGCGAGACCTCATCGAAGCTGTCCTCCACCCCGACGATCGCGTCGGCCGACATCATGTCCACCGCGGGCAGGTGCGCGATGTAGACCACCTCGATGTCGCCGGTCCGGCCTTGCAGCAGGCGGACCGCGCCGTCCAGCGCCCGGACGGCGGGCGGGGACCCGTCGTACCCGACGACGAGGTGCAGGTCTCCGGTGGCGGGCGTGTCGGTGCTCATCGGCGCTCCAGGATCGGTCGGTCGGATAGTTCAGGGGGCGATGGTCAAGGCGCGAGGAAGCTGGCGCGGGAGTCGCTCAGCCAGTCTTGCAGGGGGCGCGGGTCCGCGCCGGTCAGGTCGCGCACGGTTCCGGTCACGGTTGCCGCGCCGCCCTGGCGGATCCAGTCGAAGCGCTCCAGGTTGCCGTCCGCCTGCCAGGGGGTGAGGCCGCTGGCGAGCATGGCTTCCCTGGCTCGCTCTGGGGACTGGTCCTCGTAGTCCACCTGCCAGGCGAAGACGGCGGAGAACCGGGCCGCGACCTCTCGGTAAGTCAGCGCCTCAGGGCCGGTGAGCACGTACGTCGCGTTCTCGTGGCCCGCGCTGGTCAGAACCTGGGCCGCGACGGTGGCGACATCGGTCGCGGCCACCCAGCCCACGTGCCCCTTGCCGGCGGGCGCCGCGATCGTCCCGGTGTGCCGGATGGCCTCGGCCGAGTCGATGAGGGTCTCCATCCGCACGGCCGAGGCCAGGTACGTGGCCGGGAGTCCCAGGGCGTCCAGGTGCGCGGCCACCTGCCGGTCGCCGCGCATGAAGCGCACCTCGCAGTCGGGGTCCTGGAAGCCGTCGGCGCAGACTTTCACGATGTGCGGCCGGTGGCCCGCGGCCGCGATAGCGTCCAGGAACACCGTTTCGAGCGCCGCCTGCTCTTCTTCCTCGCCGCCGGCCAGGAAGATCTGGTCGGCCTCCCTGAGCACCGCCCCGGGCGGCGGGCCGTCGAGGGTCGCGACGACGTGCCCTGGCGTGCCCGGCAGGTCGGCGGCGTCCGCCTCCACCTCCACCATGGCGGTCACCTCGGCGCCCTTGTCCGCGAGCGCTTCCATCAGCCGGTACCCGACCAGCCCGGGCGCTCCGGTCACCCCGGTCACTAGTATCACGCCGACTCCCTTCGTCGTGGCTAGGCTCCCATAGCATCCGATCATGAGTCACAGCAGGATCAACTAAGGCGGTATCTATGCAGCCGATGGCGGAAGACTGGAACCGGGCGGTCGCCGTGGTGGCGCATCCCGACGACCTGGAGTACGGGGCCGCCTCGGCCGTCGCCCGCTGGACAGGCCAGGGCAAGGAGGTCGCGTACCTGCTCGCGACCCGCGGCGAGGCGGGCATCGCCGGCCTCCCCCCGGACAAGACGGGGCCGTTGCGGGTGGAGGAGGAACGGCGCAGCGCGGCAATCGTCGGCGTCCGCGAGGTCGAGTTCCTCGACCATCAGGACGGGCTCGTGGAATACGGGGTACCGCTGCGGCGCGACCTGGCGGCCGCGTTCCGCCGGCTGAAGCCCGAGGTGGTCATCGCGATGAGCTTCGACCTCACCTGGGGCGAGGGAGGCCCCGTCAACCACGCCGATCACCGTGCGGTCGGGCTCGCCGTGCTCGACGCGTGCCGGGACGCGGCCAACGAGTGGGTGTTCCCCGACGCAGGGCCGCACTGGACCGGCATCCGCGGCGCGTACGTCGGAACCACGGACCCGACCCACTTCGTAGACGTCACCGCCACCATCGACGCGGGCATCGCCTCGCTGCGCGAGCACCGTGCCTACCTCGAGGGGCTGGGCGGCGAGTTCGATCCCGACGAGTTCCTCAGGAACCTGGCCGGCTTCACTGGCCTTGGCGCCGGCGTCGAGTACGCCGTGGGCTTCCGCCACTACCCGATGGGCTAGGTGCATCATGACCACACCGCCGAGCTGGGACTCCGTCTACGCGCCCGATGCCGCTCCCCCGCCGTGGGACATCGGCAGGCCGCAGCCGGCGTTCGTCCGGCTGGCCGACCGCGGCCTGCTGTCCGGGCGGCTGCTCGACTCCGGCTGCGGCACCGGAGAGAACGTGCTGCTCGCCGCCGCCCGCGGCGCCGAGGCGATGGGCGTGGACATCTCCCCCCAGGCCATCGCGAGAGCCAGGGACAAGGCGGCGGAGCGCGGCCTGACGGCCCGCTTCGAGGTCGCGGACGCGCTGCGGCTCGGGCAGCTCGGCCTGACGTTCGACGTGCTCATCGACAGCGGGGTGTTTCACATCTTCGACGACGCGGACCGGAAGCGGTACGTCGCCAGCCTGGCCGCCGTGCTGCCGCCCGGCGGGCGCTGTTACCTGATGTGCTTTAGCGACCGCCAGCCGGGCACGGTCGGCCCGCGCCGGGTCCGCGAGGATGAGCTGCGCGCCGCCTTCAGCGATGGCTGGGAGGTCGCCAGCATCGAGGCGGACGCCTTCGAGGTCAACCCGGGCATCGAGTTCAGCCCGGGGACGCCCGCCGCGGCCGCGCAGGCGTGGCTGGCTTCCCTGGTCCGCCGGGCCGGGTAAGTCCGCCCTCTGGAGGTTATGGTTCGGACATGACGAACGTGAGCGGCGCCGGGATTGTCATCACCGGCGGTGGCGGCGGGATCGGCCGGGCGATCGCGCGGAGGTTCGCGGCCGGCGGCGGCCGGGTCGTGGTGAACGACCTGGACCCCGGGGCCGCCGCGGCGGTCGCCGCCGAGATCGGCGGCTTCGCCGCGCCCGGCGACGCCGGGACCGCCGACGGCGTGCGGGAACTGATTGCCGCCGCGACTGAGCACCTGGGCGAGATCGACATCTACTGCTCCAACGCGGGGACCGTCGGCGGCACCGGGCCCGATACCCCGGAGGACCAGTGGCAGCGCGCCTGGGAGGTCAACACGCTGGCGCACGTGCGCGCGTCGCGAGCCCTGCTCCCCGGCTGGCTGGCGCGCGGGCGCGGGACGTTCGTCGTCACGGCGTCGGCCGCCGGCCTGCTGACCATGCTCGGCGCGGCGCCGTACTCGGTCACCAAGCATGCCGCGGCGGCGTACGCGGAATGGCTCGCCGCGACGTACGCGCACCGCGGGCTGACCGTGCACTGCATCTGCCCGCAGGGCGTGCGCACCGACATGCTCGCCGGTTCCGGGCGGGCCGGCGACGTCGTGCTGAAGGACGCCGCGATCGAGCCGGAGCAGGTCGCGGACGCGCTGTGGGACGCGATGGCCGAGGGCAGGTTCCTCGTGCTGCCGCACCCGGAAGTCCTGGACTATTACCAGCTGCGCGCCGCGAACACGGACAAGTGGCTGCGCGGCATGTCGCGGCTGCAGCAGCGGATCGAGGAGGCAGGGTGAAGGCCTGGCAACTGAGCCGGTACGGCGAGCCGCAGGAGGTCCTGGAGCTGGCCGAGGTGCCGCAGCCCTCACCGGGTCCCGGGCAGCTCCTGGTGCGGGTGCTCGCGGCCGCCGCGAACTTCTTCGACGCGCTGATGTGCCTCGGCACCTACCAGGTCCGCCCGCCGCTGCCGTTCTGCCCCGGCGTCGAGCTGTGCGGGGAGGTCGTGGCGGCCGCTCCTGACGTGACGGGCTTCGCCGCCGGAGACCGGGTCGTCGGCGGGGCCGTGCTGCCGCACGGGACGTTCGCCGAGTACGCCCTCATGGACGCGGCGGCCGCGATGCCCGCGCCCCCCGGGCTCGACGACGCCGAGGCGGCGCCGTTCTTCATCACCTATCAGACCGGGTGGTTCGGGCTGCACCGCCGGGCGCGGCTGGCCCCCGGCGAGACGCTGCTCGTGCACGCGGCGGCCGGCGGCGTCGGCAGCGGCGCCGTCCAGCTGGGCAAGGCCGCCGGGGCGCGGGTCATCGGCGTGGCCGGCGGCCCGGAGAAGACGGCGGTGGCGCGGGAACTCGGCGCGGACGTGGTCGTGGACCGGCACCGTGAGGACTTCGTCGCGGTCGTCAAGGAGGTCACCGGCGGACGCGGCGCGGACGTCGTGTACGACCCCGTCGGCGGCGACGCGTTCCGCAAGTCCACCAAGTGCATCGCGTTCGAAGGCCGGATCCTGGTGGTCGGCTTCGCCAGCGGCGACATCCCGTCGGCCGCGCTGAACCACGCGCTCGTGAAGAACTACTCGATCGTCGGCCTGCACTGGGGCCTGTACCAGCAGCGGGACCCCGGCGCGATCGCCGACTGCCACGCCGAGCTGACCAGGCTCGCCGCGGCCGGGACGATCCGGCCGCTGATCGGCGAGCGGCTGACGCTCGCCGACGTGCCCGACGGGCTGCGGCGGCTCGCCGCCGGGGACACCATCGGCCGGCTGGTCTTCCTCCCCTAGCCGGCGCCGCACTGCCGGGCAGCGCCCGTCACCGTCCCGCCGGCCGCGGCCAGGGCGGTGACGGCGGACGTGCCGCTCGCCGCCGGCGCGGCCGTCGACCAGGTAAGGCCGTCCCGCGATCGCCAGGTAACGGTGTGCTGGGCGCCCGCGGGGCCGGCCTGGCCCGCGGCGGTGACGCCCGAGCCGGTGGCCGTCAGCGCCGTCACGCGCCCGCCCTGGCCGCCCGGGGTCCCCAGGATGACCGGCGGGTTCCAGTGCAGGCCGCCGTCCGTGGAGACCACCACGACCGGAACGTCGTCACCGGCGGTGACCTCGTACCCGGCCGTGATGATCCGGCTTCCGCTGGCCGCGACGACCGTCAGCGCGCCGGCCGGTATCCGGCTGGCGGTGGAGTCGAGCAAGCTCCACTGCCCGCCGCCACCCGATGACGTCCAGATGACGCCGCCACGCCCGTGGGCGCCCACCGCGACGAAACCGCCCGCAGTGGCGGCGATCGCGTCCACCATGCTGTGCTGTTGCCTGCCGTCCAGGGTGCCGCCGGCGTCGTTGTCGTCCTGGGTCCATTGCCGCAAATCGGCGGACGACCACATGGCGGCGGATACCCGGCCCGGGCTCATGTGACCGCCCACGACCGCATAGCCGTTCCCGTCGGCCGCGACGGCGGTGACGCAGGCACCCGGACCCGTGAACGCGGCCGAGCCGTTGACGGGCTGCCAGGACACGCCGTCGGCGGAGGTCACCGCGACCGGATGCTGACCAGCCCCGGAACCGGCCTCGCCGACCGCGATCCAGCCGCCGTGGCCGTGCGCCACGCTGCTCAGCGCGGCCCCGTGCAGCGTGCCGACGGCCCCGGCGGACAGCAGCGTCCAGGCTCCGCTCGCGCACCGCCAGATGGCCGGACGACCGTCGGCGCTGCCCACCGCGATCCGGGTGCCGCCGGCCGCCGCCATCGAACTGACCACCGCGCTGCCCTGCTGCCCCGGGTAGCCGGCGAACTCGCTCCCGCATCCCGGACCGCTCAGGCCGGCCGCGCTCGCTGCAGTGCCAGGCGTCCCGCTGCGCATCGTCACCGCCACGAGGATCAACGCGACCCCGGCGGCGAGGACCGCGAACGGCACCCCGGCCTTGACCGTGCCCCAGGCCTTGTGCCGGCGGCGCCGCGACGTCGCCTCCAGTGCCGCAGGCGGAGCCACGACGGGGACAGGCACCCGGACATCGGTGACGGTCGGCATCGAGAACGGCGCTGTGACGTCCCCTGATGGCATCGCCGGCGCTCCCGCGGATCCGGGCAGCGCCGCCGGCCGCGGAGCCACCGGGGCCGCGAGCGGCGCCGGCGCGGTGGCGGCCCTGGGGCGGTACGGCGCCACCCCGAGCGCGTCCCGCAGCTCCTCGGCGAAATCCCCGCAGGACTCGTACCGCTGGTCAGGGGCCTTGGCCATCGCCTTGGCCAGGACCTTGTCGGCAGCACCAGGCAGATCCCGCCGCAGCTGCCTGAGCGACGGAGGCGGCGTGTACAGGTGAGCGGCTATCACGGCGAGGAGCTCGTCGCGCTCGAACGGCGCGACACCCGTCAGCAGCTCGTACGCGACGCAGGCCAGCGCGTACTGATCAGCGCGCCCGTCCAGGTCCAGGCCGTCGATCTGCTCGGGCGGCGAATAA
The DNA here is from genome assembly GCA_036271115.1 of Trebonia sp. Taxonomy (GTDB): domain Bacteria; phylum Actinomycetota; class Actinomycetes; order Streptosporangiales; family Streptosporangiaceae; genus Trebonia. Next base: position 5,710 of record DATBBI010000434.1, on the reverse strand, counting down.
TCCGGGGTGCCCATCATGATCCCCGGCGCGGTCAGCGGCTCTGCCGACACGGCGGACTTGGCGATGCCGAAATCCGACAGGTAGACCTCGGCGGGGCGGCCCTGCCGGGTGTCGACCAGGATGTTCGCCGGCTTGACGTCCCGGTGCACAAGCCCCGCCGCGTGCGCGGCGTCCAGTGCCGACGCCACCGGGGAAATGAACGCCGCGGTCCGCTCCGCGGACTGCGCGCCTTCTCGCTCCAGCACGTTCCGCAGGTCACCGCCGTGGACGAACCTCATCGCGATGAACAGGACCCCGTCGGCCTCGTCCGCCTCGTATACCGGGATGATGTGCGGGTCGTCGACTCTCGCCGCCGCCCGCGACTCCGCGATGAATCGCTGGCGGAACTCCGGGTCTTCGGCCCGGGACGGCTCAAGGATCTTCAGTGCCACCAGCCGCTCAAGCCGCTCATCGCGGGCCCGGAAGACCACCGCCATCCCGCCTGCCCCGACCAGAGCCTCCAGCCGGTAGCCCGCAAGCAGCTTTCCTGGCCGGAACCCGGTTAGATACGGCACGAAGTTGTCGCCCAAGGCCTCCCCTAAGCTCAGCCGCCGTCTGATCCTTAGGTCTCCTCGCTCCCTCATAGATACGGACGCGGGGACGGTGCCGTTCGACTTTCGCGCCAATTACCCGTTGAATTTTGTGGGCTTCAACAGGCGGCTGCGCGGCGGAGCAGGTGAGCGCGTTCGGCGGCGTTCGCGGTCATCGCGGCGGCGCGTTCGAACTCGGCGCGGGCCTCCGCGTTCCTGCCGAGCCGGGCGAGCAGGTCGCCGCGGACGCTCGACAGCAGGTGATAGTGCCGGAGCGCGGGATCGTCGGCCAGCGAGTCCACGATGGGCAGGGCGGCGGCCGGGCCGTCGGCCATGGCGACCGCGACGGCGCGGTTGAGCTCGACCACCGGGGACGGGCTGAGCGAGGCGAGGACCTGGTACAGGGTCGCGATGCGCGTCCAGTCCGTGTCCTCGGCGATGAGGGCCCGCGCGTGGCACGCGGCGAGCGCGGCCTGCAGCACGTACGGGCCGCTGACCTCGCTGCCGCTGAGCGACCGCGCCCTGGCCAGCGACTCGAGGCCATGGGTGATGAGCAGCCGGTCCCACCGGCTGCGATCCTGGTCGAGCAGCGTGATCATCGCGCCGTCCTGGCCGGTGCGGGCCGGGATGCGGGACGCCTGGATCTCCATCAGCGCGACAAGCCCGTGCACCTCGGGCTCGTCGGGCGCGAATGCGGCGAGCATGCGGCCCAGCCGCATCGCTTCCTCGCACAGGTCCCCCCGCGTCCAGGACTCGCCCGAGGTCGCCGCGTACCCCTCGTTGAAGATCAGGTAGACGACCTCGAGGACGGACGCGAGCCGGGCCTCGAGTTCCGCGCCGACCGGCACCTCGAACGGTACCCGCGCGTCGCCGAGCGCCTTCTTCGCGCGGGTGACGCGCGCCGCCATCGTGGGCGTGGACACCAGGAACGCGCGCGCGATCTGCTCGGTTGACAGGCCGGCGACCAGCTTCAGGGTGAGTGCCACCCGCGCGTCGCGCGACAGCACCGGGTGGCATGCGGTGAATATCAGCCGCAGCACGTCGTCCTCGACGTGCGCGTCGAACTCGATCTCGTCCATGGGGTCCTCGGCCTCCGCGAGCTCCCTGCCGATCTGCTCGGCCTTGCGGTCGAAGACCGCCTGCCGCCGCACGCCGTCGACGTAGCGACGGCGTGCGACGGCGGTCAGCCACGCTCCCGGACTGTCAGGCACCCCGGTCGCCGGCCACTGCTCGAGGGCGGCGACCAGGGCGTCTTGAGCTAGGTCCTCGGCGAGGCCCACGTCTCCGGTCACCCGGGCGAGCCCGGCAATAAGCCGTGCCGACTCGATCCGCCAGACCGCCTCGGCCGTCCGTCGCGCGGCGCCGACGTCGGGCGCCGCGGACGCAGCAGGGGTCAAGGACTAGCCCTGCTGACCGGACTGGTCGCGCAGCCGCTGCTCGGCGTCGATGAGGTCCTGGGGTATCTGGCCCTCGAAGTCCGCCGCCTCCGCGACGCGCCGCAGCTCGACGCTGGTGCCCTTGAACGGCGCCCGCTTGAGCCACTCGACGGCCTCGTCCATCGAGGAGACCTGCCAGATCCAGAAGCCGCCGACGAGTTCCTTCGCCTCGGCGAACGGTCCGTCGATGACCCGGGTGGCGCCGTCCTCGCCGAAGGCGACCCGCTTGCCGTCCGACGACGGCGTGAGGCCCTCGCCTGCCAGCATGATCCCCGCCTTGCGCAGTTCCTCGTTGTACTTGCCCATCGCCGCGAACTCTTCGGCATGGCCGGAGTAGTCGCCGCGCTCGCTGTCTTCGTTTGCCTTGACTAGCACCATGACGCGCATCTGGATCTCCTTCGCTATCCGGCCGGACGTTCCGGCTCACCAGTGCGTCGAGCGAGACGGGCCCTAATTCGACACGGGCCCCCGGGTTCTTTTCTACCCGGTCACGGGAGGCCGGGCCGAAACGGGTCAGTGCAGGCCGCGGGACTCCAGCCACTGGGTCGCGCGGCGGGCGGACGCGCGGGACAGCCACGCGTCCGCGACGATCTCGGCCAGCTCGTCGTAGCCCACCTCGCCGAGCCGCGCCGCCCTGACAAGCACCGACAGGTGGCCGTCGAAGTGCGGTGTCGTGAAGAACGGGGTACCCGGGTCGTCCACCAGTGCTAGCTTCTCGGTCTCTGACGCGACCCAGAACATGATCACGTCGGCGTAGCGCTCGCCGGTGCGCGGGTCTGTCGCGTCAGGGCGCGGGGTGCGGAAGAACACGAACGACTTCCCGCCAACCTGGTAGACGGGGTTGCCCGAGGGACCTTGCACGCACGTGACGTGCGGCATCGCCGTCGCAAGCGCGTGCACGTCCGCGACCTCGGCGGGCCGGTGAGGCGTCGTCACACGTGTTCCATCACGATCACGCCGGTGGTGTCCGGCTCGAGCGCGTCGAAGACGTGCGGGATGTCGCCGGGGTACGTGACGTAGTCTCCCGGCCAGAGCTCGACCGCTTCCCCGGTAGGGCCGGCCAGCACCCGCCCGGTGCTGAGCACCAGGTGCTCGATCGTGCCGGGCATGTGCGGCTGGGACTCGCGCGGCGCGCCTGGCCGCCCCGAGACGACGTAGATGTCACGGCGGGCGCCCGGCGGGCAGGCGGAGAGCATGGTGGCCTCGTAGTCGGCGCGCTCGGCGTGCAGCACGGGCCCCTCCCCCGCGCGGATCACCTGGATCACCCGCCGCGGCGGGTCGAGCAGCCGGGCGAACGGCACGTCGAGCGCGACGCCGAGCGCCCACAGCGTCTCCACGCTCGGGTTTCCCGTGCCGGACTCGAGCTGCGACAGGGTCGACTTGGCGATTCCGGCGCGGCGCGCCACCTCGGTGAGCGACAGCCCCGCCCTGGCGCGCTCGCGCCGCAGCGACGCCGCGATCAGGGCGACGACCTCCGCCGCGGTGTCCGTTTCCGCCATCTTCGTTCGCTCCATCAGTCGCATCGTTCGATTTGACGAACGACTCCATAGCGTTCATTATATTGAACATGCGGCTTCAATGGCGAACGGATCTGCTGTCCGACACCGCGCTGGTCCGCGACGTGGCGCTGGTCTGCCTGGCGGACGGGATCGTCGGGGTGTCCTTCGGTGCGACGGCGGTGGCGGGCGGGCTGCCCTGGTGGGTGCCCGTCGCCATGTCGCTGCTCGTCTTCGCCGGGGGCTCCCAGTTCGCGGCGGTCGGCGTCGTTCTCGCGGGCGGCAGCCCGCTCGCGGCCGTTGCCGCGGGCGCGGTGCTGAACACCCGGCTGTTCCCCTACGGCCTCGCCGTCTCCGACGTCACCAGCGCCGGCGGCGGACGGGCCAGGCAGTGGGGCACACGGCTGATCGGCGCGCAGCTGGTCACCGACGAGTCAGTGGCGTTCGCGTTGCGGCACACCGACCCTGCGCGGCGCAAGGCGGCGTTCTGGACGTGCGGCGCGGCGCTGTTCACCGTCTGGAACATCAGTGTGCCGCTCGGAGTGCTCGCGGGCTCCGCGATACGGAACACGGCGGCGTTCGGCCTCGACGCCACCTTCCCCGCCGTGCTGCTGGCGCTCGCGCTGCCCACGCTCACCGACGGGCGTACCCGGGTCGCCGCGATTGGCGGCGCGGGTGCGGCTGTCGCGCTCACGCCGCTGCTGCCGGCCGGCCTGCCGGTGCTCGCCGCGCTCGGCGGCCTCGCGGCCCTCTGGCGGCCACGGCGCCGGCCGGACGCGGACGGAGCGGGGGACAGCCAGGCGGTCCGCCGGCCGGCTGGACACGCGATCCCGGTAAGGAGTAACCGATGATGCCATTGCTCGCCGTTGGAGCACTCGCTGCCATTACGTACGCGTTGCGTATCGCCGGCCCCCTGCTCGCCGAACGCGCCACCGTGCCTGCCGCGGCGCAGCGGCTGTTCACCAGCGCGGCGGCGGTGCTGCTCATGGCGCTCGCGGCCACCTCGGCGCTCACCGCCGGCCACGACTTCGCCGGCTGGGCCCGGCCTGCCGGGGTGGCGGTGGCCGGCCTGCTCGCCGTGCGCCGCGCGCCCTTCCCCGTCGTGGTGCTGGTCGCCGCGTCGGTGACGGCCCTGCTCCGCCTCGCCGGAATCCATTGATCCGAACGGGCCCGTGGTTCCTCCACGCCCGTTGGCTGTCCGCCTGTCAGAGCGCCGCACCCGCGGCTCGGCGCAAGGCGACCCCGCGACTTAGGGACAGAACGTTACGCTTTTCTTGCTGTTATCAGCCATTTGGCGTAATTTCCTGTCCCTAAGTCAAGATCATCTCACGATGTGGGATGGGCGGCCTCGGGAGGTAGTGAGCCGGGAGAGACGGGGGCGTACGTTCGGGATAAATAGGAAGCTCAGCCGGTGACTAGCGGTCGTCGCCGAGGACCGGTTCCGGGAGGGTGCCGGCGTTGTGCTCCAGCAGCCGCCAGCGGTCACGCCGCCGGGCGAGCACCGACCAGGAGCAGTTGGACAGCGGGCCGAGCGCGCCGGCCGCCTCGTCGGGGAGGCCGAGCAGCCGTTCCATGCCGAGGCGGAGCGCCGCGCCGTGGCTGACCACCACCGCGAGCTGCCCGTCGGCGAGCATTCCGGCTATCCGGGTGAGCGCGCGGCACACCCGGTCCGCGACCGCGGCGGTCGGCTCGCCGTTCGGCGGGTTCCAGGTCGCCCTTTCAGCGGGGTAGCGCGCACTGATCTCCTCGTCGTTCAGGCCCTCCCAGTCGCCGCCGAACCGCTCGCGCAGCTCCTTGTCCAGCCCGACGGGCAAGCCGGCCAGCCGGGCGAGCGGCGCGGCCGTATTCGCCGCGCGGATCAGGTCCGAGGAGAAGATCGCGGCCGGCCGGAGCGTCGCCAGCCGGCGGGCGGCGTACTCGGCCTGCGCCTCGCCCGTCTCGTCAAGCGGGATGTCGGTCTGGCCCTGGAACCTGTTCTCGACGTTCCACATCGTCTGCCCGTGCCGCCACAGCACGAGCCGCCTGGCCTCGCTCAGCGTGACTCCCCCGGCTTGCCGGCGCCGGTGTTGCCTGCCAGCGCGGCCTCGGGCAGCGGGATAACCGGGCAGTCCTTCCAGATCCGCTCGAGCGAGTAGTACACGCGCTCTTCCCTGCTCTGCACGTGCACCACGATGTCCACGTAGTCCAGGAGCACCCAGCGGCCCTCCGC